>CAYPHP010000006.1:12496-22526 GCA_964410045.1 uncultured Acidobacteriota bacterium
AGTGGTGGCGCGCAACGTAGACGTCGGGCAGACGGTAGCCGCCAGCCTCTCAGCGCCCACCATTTTCACCATAGCCGAAGACCTCGCCAAGATGCTGGTCTACGTGAAGACCGACGAAAGCGACGTCGGCAACGTGCGCGTCGGCGGTATGGCCACGTTCCGCGTGGACGCTTTCCCGCGTGACACCTTCCGCGGACGCATCAAGGAAGTCCGTATCAACCCGCAGACAGTGCAGAACGTGGTCACCTACGACACGGTGATCGAGTTCGACAATCCGGACGAGAAGTTGCTGCCCGGAATGACCGCCTACGTAACCATTCCGGTGTCCACGGCGAGAGACGTGCTAAAGGTTCCGAACGCCGCGTTGCGCTTCCGTCCGGACATGACCGAGGACGAACGTCGCACCGCGCTGCAAAAGGCCGGCATCGAGATGCCGGGCAGCCGTGGCATGGCCGCGGGCGGCGAGAAGAAGGGCGGCGAACGCAAGACCGGCGAGAAGGCGGAAGCCAAGGGTGGTGCTGCCCCAGAAGGCGGAGCCCAAAAGGGCGGCGGCGACATGACCGCCAGGAGAGAAAGAAGGGAACGCGGTCAGGGCGGAGGGGGCGGCGGATTCGGCGGAGGATCGGATGAGTCCGGCGGCCCGGTGATGCGGCCGCGCGTAACGGCCAGCGACGTTCAGATCGTCTGGATTCAGACTGCCGACAAGGAATCCATGCGTCCGGTTCAGGTCCGTACCGGGATCACCGACTACAGTTACACCGCGGTCCTCGGAGTGCTCAAAGGCGAACTAAAGGAAGGCGACTCGGTGATCACTGGGATGGCGATCCCGACGCGCGCCACCACCGGCCAATTCGGCCCCGGCATGGGTATGGGCGGGCGGCCGGGCGGTGGTGGTGGAGGCATGCCCAAGGGGCGGTAGCTTGGCTCATCCTGCAGACAGTTCGGTTGCTTCCGGCGCTCGTGCGTCCTCCGGACTGCACCCCTCGGCCGACTCCGTCATTTTGATGGACCACGTCCACAAGATCTACGACTTGGGCGAGGTCCAGGTGCACGCCCTGCGCGGGATCACCGTGAACGTCGCCAAGGGCGAGTTTGTGGCTATCATGGGAGCGTCAGGAAGCGGCAAGTCCACGTTCATGAACATCCTGGGCTGTCTCGACAAGCCGACCAAGGGTCGCTACTTCCTGCAAGGCACCGACGTCTCGGGCCTGGAGAAGACCGACCTGGCCCACATTCGCAATCGCAAGATCGGGTTCGTCTTCCAGGGCTTTAACCTGCTCAGCCGGACCACGGCCATGGAGAACACGGAGCTGCCGCTTATCTACTCCGGGGTCGCCGTGAAGGAACGTCACGAGCGGGCCAGGGAAGCCTTGCAGCGCGTCAAGCTTGATGGGCGTGAGCATCATTACCCCAGCCAGCTTTCCGGCGGACAGCAGCAGCGCGTGGCCATCGCCAGGGCGTTGGTCAATCGTCCGGCGCTGATCCTGGCTGATGAGCCTACCGGCAATCTCGACAGCCGAACCGCGGTCGAGATCATGGGCATCTTTCAGGACCTGAATGAGGAAGGCATTACCATCATCACCGTGACCCACGAGCCGGATATCGCCCAGTACGCCAAGCGAGTGGTGGTATTCCGCGACGGCAAGATCCGGAAGGACGGCGCCAACGAGGAGCGGCAACTGGCCCGCGACGTATTGCCGAACATGCCGACGATTGAGGACGAGTTGGAGAACGACGAATGAGATTGTTCCTGGTCTAAGGATACGCCTATGGACTTTGTAGCCATTCTACGGATCGCCATGCGGGCTCTGGCCCGCAACAAGCTGCGCAGCGGCCTGACTATGCTGGGCATCATCATCGGGGTCGGCGCGGTGATTGCCATGGTCGGCGTGGGCCAAGGCGCGGCCAGCCAGGTCCAGGGGCAGATCGCCAACATGGGAACCAACGTGCTCATCGTCTGGTCCGGATCGGGCATGATGGGCGGCGTCCGCACCGGTGCTTCCGGAGTCAAGAGCCTGGTGGTCGAGGACCTGGAAGCCATTCTGCGCGAGTGCCCGTCGGTGAAGAAGGCCGCTCCCGGCGTGCAGACCAGGGGACAAGTGGTCTACGGCAATCAGAACTGGTCGACGCAGATCCAGGGAACCACGGCCGACTTCTTCGATATCCGCGTCTGGCCGCTCAAGTCCGGTGTGGTTTTTGATCAGTCTGAAGTCGAGCGCGCCGGCAACGTCGCGGTGATCGGCACCACCGTCGAGCAAGTCCTGTTCGGGTCGGAAGATCCGCTGGGGAAGACCATCCGCATCAAGAACCAGCTTTTCCGGGTGATCGGGGTGACCGCGCCGAAGGGCCAAAGCCCCTATGGCCAGGACCAGGATGACGTGATCTACGTGCCTTACACCTCCTGCCAGAAGAAGCTGGCAGGAATCACCTGGCTGCAGACGATCCATGTGCAGGCCACCAGCCAGGAAACCACCGCCCTGGCGCAGCAGCAGATCGAGACGCTGTTGCGGGAACGGCATCGCATCCGCCCCGGCGATGAATCCGACTTCAATGTCCGCAACATGGCCGATATCGCCCAGTTGGCTGATGAATCGAGCCGCGTGATGACCCTGTTGCTCGGCAGCATCGCCTCCGTTTCACTGATCGTGGGCGGCATCGGCATCATGAACATTATGCTGGTGAGCGTCACCGAGCGGACCCGCGAGATCGGGATCCGCATGGCCATCGGCGCCACCGAGAGCAACGTCCAGCAGCAGTTCCTGATCGAAGCCGTGGTGCTCAGCCTGCTGGGCGGGATCCTGGGGATCATGTTCGGCCTGACCGCGTCCGGGATCATCTCCCGGGTACTGCGCTGGCCGACCCTGATTTCGCCGGTGGCGATCGTGGTGGCGGTGGTCTTCTCCGCCGCGGTGGGCGTCTTTTTCGGATTCTACCCGGCGCGCAAGGCCGCCAGCCTGGACCCGATTGAAGCGTTGAGATACGAGTGAGGTTAGCTGCCGTACCCGGCTACATCGGGCCGGCGGCTTCCGAACTTACCAGGAAGTTGAAGATGGCCAGGACCTGCTTGCGATACTCGAAGACCCGCTGCAGTTCCTCGGCCGGCGGGACTTCCGGGCCTTTGTAGCGCAGCCACTTATGCAGCAGTTCGGGTGGAAACTCGATGTCCTTGCGCAGCGTGTCGGCGCTATGTCCTCGCAAAAACAGGCCAAAGAAGAAGGCGGCTTCCCGCTGCGGCGATTGCAGAGCCTCTTCCGTCTGGACCGCGACGCTTACGGCGCTGGCGATCTGCTGGGTCCCGGTTTGGCCGTTCCCGTTCAATACCCTCTCCGTTGGGACACCTTATCACAGACAGCGATACTTCGGGAACGGGAAGGGCTCCCCGGTCCTGGGTCAGGTTGGGCGGGGACGGAGCCCCGCCCCTACTTCCGAGTTTGTCGATTCGTCCGGCGTAGGGGCGGGCCTCCGCGCCCGCCCGAAGTCATGGGTCGCCGGAAACTGACCCACAACCGGGTTCCCGTCCCATGAAGAACGTGGTTATCACCGGGGCCGCTGGATTCCTGGGATCGCATCTGTGCGACTGGTGGCTGGACCATGGACATCGTGTGGTCGCCGTGGACAACCTCCTGACCGGGAGGGAGTCCAACCTGGCCCACCGGAAGGGTCAGCCCGGCTTCCAGTTCGCGCGCCTGGACATTACCGAGCCGTTCGACGTGGATGGGCCGGTGGACCTGGTCCTGAACTTCGCTTCCCCGGCCAGCCCCGTGGATTACCTCCGGTTTCCCCTGGAGACCTTGGCCGTCGGGGCGCACGGCACGGAGAATGCCCTGCGACTGGCGGTCCGCAAGGAAGCCCGCTTCCTCCAGGCCTCCACATCGGAATGCTACGGCGACCCCGAAGTCCATCCGCAACGTGAGGACTATTGGGGGCATGTAAATCCGGTGGGTCCGCGCTCGGTCTACGACGAGGCTAAGCGCTTTGGAGAGGCGCTGGTGATGGCCTATCACCGGACCCGTGCCTTGGATACTCGCATTGTCCGCATCTTCAATACCTACGGTCCGCGGATGAAGCTGAATGACGGCCGCGTGGTTCCCACGCTGATCCACCAGATGCTGACCGGCCAGCCGCTGACCGTATTCGGCAACGGTTCGCAGACCCGCAGCTTCTGTTACGTCTCGGACCTGGTGGAAGGTATCTGCCGGCTGGCCGAAGCGCCGGAGAGTCCGGAGATCCACTTCCCGGTCAACGTGGGCAATCCCAGTGAGATGACCATCTTGCGCTTCGCGGAGGTGATCGCCGCGATGGGTGAGCCCAGGACGAAGATCGAGTTCCGGCCCCTGCCGGAAGACGATCCCAAACAGCGGCAACCGGACATTGCCCGGGCCCGTCAAATATTGGGCTGGAGTCCGCAGGTATCGCTGGAGGATGGCTTGCAGCGGACCGTGGAATACTTTCGGAAAAGCATGTCATGAACTTTTGGACGCTCCTGTTTCTGGTACTGCCCGCCCCGCAAGCAGGATCAGCCCAGGTCCCCGCTCCGGCCCAGGCACAGGCCAATGCCACGGTGCGCGGACACGTCTACGCGCTCGACACCGGCGCGCCGTTGAAGCGCGCCCAAGTGACCTTGCGGGGAAACCAGCGTCAAGGCCAACCGCTCAGCACCGTCACCGACGCCCAAGGCGCTTTCGAGTTCCGCAACGTGGAGGCCGGAAGCTACAGCCTCTTCGGGAGTAAGACCGGCTTCATATCCTCCTCGTACGGACAGGGCGACCAGCAGCGCGGAGGGGGAGGATCGCCAATCAGCGTGCGCCCCGGCCAGGAAGTCACCGGGCTGAACCTGCGCCTGCTGCGCGGCGGGGTGATCAGCGGAGTGATCACGGATGAAGACGGCGAGCCCATGGTCAACGTGAATGTGCAGGCGTTGACGCGGTCGTATCGGCGGGGTCAAACCACCGTCAACCAGTCGAACGGCGCATCCACCGACGATCGCGGCCAGTACCGGATCTTCAACCTGCCGCCCGGGCGCTACTACCTCCATGCGGCTCCGCGCGGGGCGTTCACGCTCCCCGGCCAGGAAGGTATGGTGGCTTACGCGCCGCTGTTCTATCCCAACGCCACGACTTTGCAGGACGCCCAGCGCGTCGACCTGCGCAGCGGCGGCGAGGCCTCGCGAATCGACATGGTGGTCCGCCCGGTGCCGACGGTCTCGGTCAGCGGCCGGGTGATTGACGGCGCTACCGGCAAGCCGGCGACCGACAGCTTTGTTTCGATCATAGGGGCCGAGATACTGCGTGGCGGAAGCAGCGGCTCGCAGGTCCGGCCTGACGGCAGCTTCCGGATCAACGGCGTGCTGCCCGGCAAGGCCCGGCTCATGGTCATGGGCCGGAGTCGCGAGGGCCAAGGCGGGCGGCCGTATACCCGGACCCTGGAAGTCGGTCATGTCAACATTACGGATCTTCAGATCGTGATCACACCTGGCGCAACGGTGCGAGGCCGGGTGGTGGGCGACGGCGGAACGCCGCCGGCGAATCTCCGCGTAACCCTGACTCCGCGCGGCGACAGCATGGCCGGCCAAGGTCCCGGCGGAGGCGCGGCCCGCGTGAATCCGGACCTGACGTTTGAAGTGACCAACGTGCAACCCGGCGAGTACGACGTCGCGGTAGGTGGCGGCGGCGGTCCGCAGGGAGGCGGCGCAGCCGCCGCATTCTACGTCCGCGAGGTGCGTAAAGGCACGATCAACGTCCTGGAGCGCGGCCTGACCGTCGGCGAAGGGGCGGTCGTGAGCGACGTGGAAGCGGTCCTGGATTTCCAGCCGGGATCCGTCGCCGGCAAAGCCGCCGATGAAAACGGCGAACCGATTTCGGGAACCACGGTGGTCCTGCTGAGCGCCGATCCCGCCAAGCGCACGCAAGATCGCTTCTTCCGCACCGGCCGCGTGGATACCAGCGGCAGCTTCAAAGTGAACGGGATCATTCCCGGTGATTACCTGGCGCTGCTGTGGCCCGGGGCGGACCCCTACCAGGTGCAGGACCCGGACATCTTCGGACCACTGGAGCGGCATACCACGCGCGTTACCGTGGAAAAAGGCGCAACGGCGAATCAAGATCTGAAGATTGTTTCCGAGATTAAGGCCGCCGCCAACGTGGTTGCCCAGTAATTACGGACATATTCTTCCAGCCGTGATAATCTGAAACGCAGAAATTCAGGAGGCGACTCATGTACGTCGGGGCCCTTCTCCTTCTGTTGTGGCAGGCGGCTCAAACAGGCACGCCGGCTGCTTCCACCGCACAGACCGAACAGCCCAAAGCCACACTGCGCGGACACGTCTACGCACTCGATACCAGCGCGCCTTTGAAGCGCGTGCAAGTGACGCTGCGTCCCAGCCAGCGGCCCAACGATCCGCAGGGCGCCACCACCGACGCGCAGGGCGGCTTTGAGTTCAAGAACGTCGAGCCCGGCACGTACACACTGTCCGCCAGCAAGACCGGATTTGTCTCCGCTTCCTACGGACAGCGCGACCTGCAGAGGCCGGGCACGCCCATCACCGTCCGCCCCGGACAGGAACTGAAGGACATGGACATCCGGCTGATGCGCGGCGGCGTGATCAGCGGAGTGATCACCGACGAGGACGGCGAACCGATGGCCAACGTAGGCGTTCAGGCCATGGTGCGCATGTATCGGCGTGGTCAATCACAGGTGATGGGGCGCGGGATGGCCAACACCGACGACCGCGGCCAGTACCGCATCTTCAACTTGCCGCCGGGACGCTACTTCATCCAGGCCACGCAGCGCAGCTTCATGAACATCGGCGGACCGGACGAGACCGTCGGCTATGCACCCATCTTCTACCCCAACGCCCTCACCTACCAGGACGCCCAGCGCGTGGAGGTCGCCAACGGCGCGGAAGTGCCGCGCGTGGACCTGATCATGCGCTCGGTGCCCACCTTCTCGATCAGCGGCAAAGTGATTGACGGCGCCAGCGGCAAGCCGGTCACCGAGGGGTTTGTCTACTTCTCCGGCAACGACATGATGGTGATGCGCATTGGCGGAAGCGGCCAGATCCGCGGCGACGGCAATTTCAAAGTCAGCGGCGTGCTGCCCGGCAAAGGGCGGCTGATGGTGATGATTCCCCGAGGCAACACGGTCAGCGGCATGCCCTTCTCGAAGATCGTCGACGTCGGCGCGGCCAACATCACCGACATGCAGTTGGTGGTCACGCCCGGCGTCGCCGTCAGCGGACGCATCGTGGCGGAAGGCGGAACGGCGCCCGAGAACCTGCGGCTCATGCTCATGGCCAAGAGTGAAGGAGGGATGCCCTTCGGAAGTTCCAACACCACAGTCAACAAGGACCTGACCTTCCGCCTGGAAAACGTCCAGGCCGGCGACTACGACGTGACCGTCATGGGGAGTCCATTCGCCGCCGGGGGCTCGCCCGCCAGCTACTACGTGCGCGACGTGCGCAAGGGCGCGGAAAGCATCCTCGAGAAAGGGCTCTCGGTGGTGGAAGGACCGGTCGGCGACGTAGAGGTCATCCTCGATTTCCAGCCCGGGACGCTGTCCGGACGAGCCACCGACGAGAATGGCCAGCCCATCAGCGCGGCCACCGTGGTGCTGCTCAGCTCCGACGCCAAGCGCCGCGCTCAGGAGCGCTACTTCAAGACCGGCAACGTGGACCAGAACGGCAACTTCAAGGTCACCGGCGTGGTCCCCGGCGACTATCTGGCGCTGCTCTGGCCCGCCGCCGATCCTTACCAGTTGCAGGACCCCGACGTCTTCGGTCCCATCGCCAAGCACGCCGTCAGCGTGACCGTGGAGAAGGGCGCGACGAAGAATCAGGATTTGAAGATCATCACCGAAGTGAAGACGCTGGCGCAAAACGCCGGGCAGTAAGCCATGAGTGCTTGGCTGTTGCCACTTTCATGGCGGCTACTGCTCCTGTGGAAATAGGAATTGCAGCGCGGCGGGAAGCCGCTGCGCCCACCACCGCTCAGAATGGGCTCCGCCCTCTTGCTGGACTCTCCATAGTCGCGCTCGGGTCAAACCTGCGTCTTCGATTAGCTGCCGAAGTCTTTCCGAATCTCTCACCGGTTCATTCACCGTGCCGGTCCCGATGTAGACGCGTTCCGGCCAAGCGCGTACCCGCTTGGCGTCCTTCAAGAGGTGATAGTCGTCCGCATACACCGACGGACTCTCGAGCAGCAAACCAGCGAACGATTCAGGGCGGGCAATCAACGTGTGCAGCGCGATCCCTGCGCCGTACGATGCTCCCCCGAGCACGCGGTTCTTGGCGCCGGGCATGATCCGGTAACGGCTCTCGACAAACGGGATTACTTCGTCCAACAGAAACTTGGGGTACCGCTTGCCTTGCGGGTCGGGCTCCGGCGGCTGGAGGAATCTGTCGACGTACGGCAAGTACTCCTTGGCTCGTAGGCGCCTGCCACCGTTGTCGATGCCAACAACGATCAATGGCGCGAGCTTGCCTTGCGCGACCAATTCTCCGACCGTCTCGTCGACGCGCCACTCATGGCTGAGTCCGACGACACAAACGTCAAACAGAGCTTGGCCGTCGTTCAGGTACAGAACCGGATAGCGCCGATTGCTGTTCGTGGGAGCGCGGTAGCCGTCCGGGAGCAGAATCCGCAACTGGCGGGGAGCCGGAAACACTTTGCTCTGGAAGGGAACGATCTCAAGATCTCCTGTGGCGGTGCAGGCGGGCGTCTGCGCCCAAAGGGCTGACGTCAACAGCAAGACCGCCGGCAGGAGCGAGCGGATCACGGCTTCTTCTTCGCCGTCCACTTGACCGCATCCGGCCAACGGTTGGACTCCAGGAGCTTGCCGGGCTCGCCTTTCAGGTATACGCCCAGAAACGCCGCGCTGTAGCTGTTGATGATCTCGTAAGTCTGCTCCATAGAGGTAAACGACGGGCCGATGCCGTCGCCGAAGGCGGGATTGATCTTGAACATGTCGGTGAACGACCAGTGCCCGCCGTTGGTGAGTTCCAGCAGGTAAGCGGGACCTTCATGGGTGTCGGCGTACTTGCGGATGAGCGCGTTGCCCACTTCGCCGATCGTGGCATCCTTCACGCCCAGCATCAGCAGTGCGGGGATGGTCAGGTTGGTGTGAGTGGGCGGAGCGGCGGCCATGCCCAGCAGCGCCTTGAATCGCGGTTCGGCGTCGGCGGCCTGAATGGCGCTGTAGGACCCGAACGACATTCCCGTGACCGCGACACGCTCGGTGTCGATTCGCCCGGCGAATCGGCTGTCTGCGCCGCGGTCCCAGCGGGTCATTTCGTCGAGCAGGAAGATCATGTCCTGGGGACGGTCGATCGCCGACTGGGCGCGCTGGCTGCCTTGTCCGGGGATCAACTGGCCGTCGATCACGGTGTGGCGCGCGTTCCCGGTATGGTCGGCGGAGACGATGATGTAGCCGAGGCTGGCGAGGTGGTCGCACCAGAAGGTGTTCTGGTTGCGCATCCCGCCGTTGCCATGGGAGAAAACAATCAGCGGATAGCGGCCCGGACGCACCCTCGCGTCGCGCACCGCGTTGTTCCAGTACAGTTTGTCGAGCTGCTCCACGGGCACGCGATAGGTGCGTTGCAGCAGCGCGTCGAGTTCCGGGCTGATTCCGCCGGCGAAGAAATCGCGGTAACGGTTCTTCGGCAGCGACTTGCTGTCGTCGGTGGCTGGGTACCAGATTTCGGTGACCAGGGTGCGTGGCTTCTTGGTGAGCGCGTCGGTGCGCGAGTGGTCCACCAGCGTGGTCGTGGTTACGCCGACTTGCGCGCTCAGCAGCGCCGGAAGAAGGATCCACAGATTTCGCAGATTACGCAGATTCGAACGAACCGATGTGGTGCTCATGTTCGGTGAGACGCTCCAGTCTCCGGTCGATTTCCTGATACTCCGCGAGGTGTGCTTCGCGGAAGGCGTCATAAGCCTCGCGTGAAGTCCAGCGGTCGATCGTCACTAGGCGTCGCCCACCGCGCAGAACCTCACTGCCCAGATAACCCTGCCCCTTTCGAAAGAACCGGCCCCAC
>CAYPHP010000007.1:0-14529 GCA_964410045.1 uncultured Acidobacteriota bacterium
CCGGCGAGCACGTAGGCGATGGCCTCGCTGACCAGGCGGTCGTCGCGGAAATCGCCGAGTGCCTGCAGAAATCGCTGGCGATCGACGGGGACGGTCGCCGTCTCAAACTTTAGTCGAAACGCGGCGAAGCGCGCGGCATCGCCGTGTAACGCGGCGATGCGCAATGCGGATGCCGCGAGCGCGGGGTCCACGGAGGCCGGATCAGCCAGGTAAGCCGCGGCCAACGATTCGCCGTGCTGGACCAGCGATTCATCACCGCCGTCATCCGCCAGAAGGTAGAGCAGACGCGGGCGCAGGAACGACACACCTTCCGCTTCCCCGGGCCGGCGAGCCAGCCCGAAGCGTTCCAAAGCCGGACGGACCACGCGGCGCAGGAACCTGGCGAAGGGCACGGCCAGGTCGGGCGTCAGGAAAACCTGGCGGACCTTGCCCAGCGCGTCGAGCACACCGCCCACGACGCCGGGATGCGGATCGGAGGCGAAGTCGGCCATCACTTGCAGGTACTCGTCGCCGTGGATTTCGCCGGCGTCCAGCAGCGCCGAGAGATTGGCCAGCAGTCCGATGCGCTCTCGCGTGTTCAGATGCTGCGGCGCGTTGCGGGTCATGGCCCGCAGCATTTCCGACGGAATCTTCCAGCGGCAATAGCCTTGCTCGTTCACGTTGGGGTGGACCCACTCCGGCCGCTTGCCGTCGAGCGCGATTAAAGCGTCGGGCTCTTCCAGAAGCAGGTCGCAGACCGCGCCGTCGGAGAATCGCAGGCTGACCGGGATCTTCCACAATGCGGGTGTCTGTTCTTTCTGGCCGAAATTCAGGAATCGGCGTTGAGAGAGGCGGAGCGTGTCGCCATCCGCCTCGACGGTAAGCAGCGGCACGCCGCCCTGGTCGAGGAACGTGGACATGGCCGCCGTCAGGTCGCGGCCGGATGCGCCCGACAACGCCGCCCACAAGTCGGCTGCGCGGGCGTTGCCCCACTCGTGACGCGCCAGGTAATCGAGCACGCCCTGCCGGAAGCGCTCCGGACCGATCCAGCGCTCGAACATGCCCAGCACCCGCTGGCCCTTCTGATAGGCTAGCTCGTCGGCGGACTGCATCAAGTTGTCCTGGGCGCGGACCGGCTGGCGGATAGCCCGCGTCGACAGCTTGGCGTCGGTCAGCATGGCCCGGTCGGCTCCGTTGATCTCCGCTTCCGCGACGCACAATTCGGGGAACAGACGGTCGGAGACCTTGTCGCCCATCCACGACGCGAACGATTCGTTGAGCCACAGATCGTCCCACCACTCCATCGTGACCAGGTTGCCGAACCACATGTGCGAGAACTCGTGGGCGATGATGGTCACCAGGCGCTTGCGTTGCAGGGCGCTGGCGGCGCGCGAGTCCATCAGCAGCGCAGTGTCGGTGTAGGTGACCGCGCCGGGATTCTCCATGGCCCCGAACCAGAACTCCGGCACGGCAATCTGATCGAGCTTCTCGTAGGGATACGGCCTTCCGAAATAGTCTTCCAGCGCTTTGAGAATCGGCGCGGTGACCTTCGCGGCTTCGGCGGCGAGATGCGTCTGGCCGCGCGGCGTGGCGATGCATCCAGGCACTCCCATCCCCGGCACCGGGACCGTGTCGAGCGGGCCGGTGATGATCGCCAGCAGATACGTGGGGACCGGCTTGGTGCGCTCGAACTCCAGCGTCTTCCATCCGTCCTTCGTGGCTTCCTGCTTCACCGGAGTATTGCTGATGGCCTGATGCTCGCTGGGAACGGTCAGTGTGAGTTGGTAGGGGATCTTGAAGCATGGCTCGTCCCAGCAGGGGAACGCGCCGCGTGCGTCGTCGGATTCAAATTGCGTGAACGCGTACCAGTCTTCGCCGACCCGTCCGCGGTACAGGCTGCTGGCGCGAGCGCTGAACTTGCCGGAGAACTCGATCTCCAGCGTGCTCGGTCCCGGATGCAGTTCGGTTGCAGCGGCAATCGTCACCCATCCGCGTTCACCGGTGTGGGTAGCGGCGATCAGATGTTCTCCCTGGCGTAGCGTGAGACGGTCGAAGCGCAGGTCGCGGGCGTGCAGCCGGAAGGCGAGAATGGTCTCGCGGACGTCCAACTCCACGCGCACGGAGCCGGTAAAGTCGGGCTGTCGAGCGTCCAGCGTCAAGTGGATTGTCTGGGATACCGGAATCACCTGGCGGCCGAGTCGGTGGATGTCCTGCAAGGTAGGATCGGTCATGGAGGCGCGCACCCTCCATCCTACAACAGGCGCGGTATACTGTGGCCCGCATGAGTCTGGGCGTTTCCGACACCATCGCGGTCCGTGCCGACGAGCGGTTTGACCTGGAGGTGCTGCGCCGCTATCTAGACGGGCGGCTGGGAGAGGTCGAAGCCGTGGAGCAGTTTGCCGGCGGCCACTCCAACCTGACTTACCTGCTGCGCTGCGCTGGCGGCAAGGAATACGTCTTGCGGCGTCCGCCGCTCGGTCCCGTCGCGCCGAAAGCGCACGACATGCCGCGCGAGTGTCGCGTGCTACAGGCCGTTCACCCCGTGTTTCCGCTAGCGCCGAAACCCGTGCTGCTCTGCGAAGACCCTGCGGTGATCGGCGCGGTGTTCTACGTGATGGAGCGGCGACGCGGCTTGGTGGTCCGCCGGGAGATGCCGGTGGAGTTTGCCGGCGACCCGGAGAATCCGGGGCGCATCAGCGAGGCCATGGTTGATACGCTCGCCGATCTGCACGCGATTGATGTGGAGAAATCCGGTGTCATCGGCATCGGTAAGCCGCAAGGCTTTGTCGAGCGTCAGGTCGCCGGCTGGACCGATCGCTGGCAACGCGCCAAGACCAGCGACGTCCCGGCCATCGCGCGCGTCGTAGACTGGTTGCGCGCCCGCATTCCGCCCGCGACTCGGCCGGCGCTGGTCCACAACGACTACAAGCTCGACAACGTGATGCTCGACGCCGCCGATCCCAGGCGCGTGGTGGCGGTGCTCGACTGGGAGATGGCCACCGTCGGCGACCCGCTGGTGGATCTGGGGTTGCTGCTCTGTTACTGGTCGGAAGCCGGCGACGCCGAGGTCCGCCGCGATTCCATCAGCGGCGTTACCGCGCTGCCCGGCTGGTACACTCGCGCGCAGGTCGTGGAGCGCTACGCCGCGCGTACCGGGTGCGACCTGGCCCACATCCGCTTCTATGAGACCTTTGCGCTTTTCAAAGTGGCGGTCGTGCTCCAGCAGATCTTTTTCCGTTACCATAAGGGTCAGACCCAAGACGTTCGCTTCGCGGATTTCGACAAACGGGTGGCCGGATTGGCCGATGCCGCCCTGGAGGTGATCCACTCATGAGAGTTCTTCTCTGTGTTCTCTGTGCCTCTGTGGTGCTCTCTTCGCAGCCGTCTCGCGCCCCGCTCAGGGACGAAAAGGGTACGGTCGCCGAGGCTGAGAAGAAACTGGCCGCCGATCCCAACAACGTTGAGCTGGTCCTGGCGCTGGGCAAGGCTCAGGCCGACGTCCGGCGTTTTGAAGACGCCATCGCCACTTACAGCAAGGGTCTGGAGGCGAATCCGGATGAGGCGCGGCTGTGGCTGAGTCGCGGGCACCGCAACATCAACCTGCGGCGCTTCGATCAGGCCTTGCGCGACTTGAACAACGCCAAGCTCTTCGACGACAAAATCGTGGAGGTCTGGTACCACCTCGGGCTGGTCCATTATTTCCGCGGGGACTTCAACAAGGCGTTGCCAATCTGGGAGCACACCCGGAGTCTGTCCAAGACCGACGACAGCATCGTCAGTTCTTCCGACTGGCTGTACATGACTCTGCGCCGCCTGAACAAGCCGGAGGAAGCCGCCAAGGTCCTGGAGAAAATCACACCGGGGATGAAGATCACCGGCAGCCCGTTTTACCATCAGCGCCTGCTCTTCTATAAGGGGCTGAAGAAGGAAGCGGAGATCTTCGATCCCGCCAAGGCCGGCGACCTGGAACTGGCCACCGTCGGCTACGGCCTGGGAAACTGGCATCTCTACAACGGCAATCCGGCCAAGGCCAAGGAGATTTTCCAGAAGATCGTGCAGGGCACCTACTGGCCCGCCTTCGGCTTCATCGCCGCGGAGGTGGAGTTGGCCAGGATGAAGTAGGACGTCTCGCGCAAAGACGCTAAGGCGCAAAGAAGAATACGATGCAGAGCCACAGGCCGTCCCTCGGCGAAGAGATCGCCAACAGCGTAAGCCACGGCGTCGGATTGGTTGCGGCGTTGGTTGCCGTCCCCTTCCTGATTGTGACCGCGGTCCAGCGTGGGGACGCCGCGGTGATTGTCGGCGTGAGCGTGTTCGCCACGACGCTGGTGCTCCTGTATCTGGCCTCGACGCTCTATCACGCGCTGCCCAGGAATCGGGCCAAGCAGGTCTTCCGGATTCTCGACCACGGAGCGATCTATCTGCTGGTGGCGGGCACCTACACGCCGTTCACGCTCGGCGTGCTTCGCGGCGCATGGGGATGGACGTTGCTGGGACTCGTCTGGGGTCTCGCCGTGACGGGCATTGTGCTGAAGTCAATCGGCGGCGTGCGGCATCCGATGATCTCGACGGGCGTGTACCTGGCTATGGGTTGGCTGGTGCTGATCGCCGCCAAAACCGTGTGGCTCCGTGTGCCGGGCTGGGGGCTCTTCTGGCTATTTTGCGGAGGCATCGCCTACACCGCGGGCGTGGCATTCTTTGCCGCCCACCGGGTCCGCTACAGCCACTTTGTCTGGCACCTGTTCGTCCTGGCCGGCAGCGTCTGTCACTTCATCGCCGTGCTGCGCTACTCGGCTTGAACGTCACGCCGGTCGTACTCAATCTGCTGGTTGAGCCAGCTTTCCACTGAGGTCTTGAAAGCGATCGACAGGCGCACGGCCATCTCCGGGCTGACGCCCGCGCGAGCGTTCAGGATGCTGGACAAGGTCTTGCGGCTCACGCCAAGCCCCTTCGCAGCTTCGGTAACGGTCAATCCCAGCGGCTTCAGGCACAATTCATTCAGTACTTCGCCAGGGTGCGGCGGATTGTGCATCTTCATAGCGTCCTTCTGTCTTTGCGCCTTTGCGTCTTTGCGCGAAACTTCCGCTTTGGGTTTCTCTGGGTCCTCTGTGCATCTGTGGTGAGACTCCGCCCTCCCTACCACGCCTTCTCCCACACTCGCGCGACCGGATACCGCCCGGTGTCGCCGGGCTCGTATTTCGACCGCTGATACCACCACATCAGCCGCGCGCGCGGATCGGCGGCGAATTGCGGGTCGGCGGCCAGCTTGGCCTCGAACTCCGTGCGCAACTCGGGTGAATCCGCCATCATGCGCCGGGCGATCGGCTCCAGGATGAAGTCGCCGGCACCGCCGCGCCCCTCCAACACCGAGTTCATGAATCCCCAGCGAACCAGCGAGTCCGGCGCTTGCGGCTCAAGCAGCGAGAGGATCAAGCGAGCGCGCCGCTGTTTCAGCGGAATCCAGTACGACCCGGCCGGGAAAGCCATCTTCTCCTTCACCAGCGCGGCCTCAAAGCTCACCATCACGCGCCCCTCGAACGACGTGGGATTGAACTTGGCCCCGGAGAAACGGTAGGTCTCGAACTCCTGCGCGATGGGCTTGGCGATGCGTTCCATCTCGACGCCGTGCAACGCGAGCAGGTCCGCTACTTCCTTCCAGGCGATCGGGATCAGGTAACCGAGCGGCATCCGCGCTTCGACCGTGGTGTCGATCTGGTCATGGATGCGCGTCTCGAGGTTGTCCGGCTCGGGCAGGTAGCGGTTGACCATCGCGCCGGTGACCTCGCTCTTGTACGGCCCGTTCTTGAGCGTGCGATAGACCAGCGGGCGGCTCTTCTCACTGACCCTCCCGGCCAGGTACACCGGCGCGGCGGAAGGATTTCCGGCACGCCCGGACATTTCCCGGTCGGCCTCGCGCACAGCGCCGCGCAGCGCCTCGGGGTCCAGCAAGATGCTTTCGATCGAGTGGCGCATGATGTCGTAGTGCGCCCAAGCGCGGGTCCTAGCGGCCTTCAGGCTGTGCGTCTCCACCAGCAGCGAGGGCCGGTTGTGGACCGCGGAATACAGATGGGAATACCGCGGCGAGAACACTTCCATGAAGAACTCGCGCATACCGCCGGCAACCTGCCGTAACCCGCCGTAGGGCGCCGCCAAGTGGCCGTCAGCCGTCATCCGCCGGTCGAGTTCGGGGATAAACCGCTCGCGAACCCAAGTCGAGGCCGGCTCCGACAGATCCTGATTGCGGGCCATGTCCCAGGTGACGTCGTACTGGAAGTCGGCGCCGTCGGTAACGTGATTGTCGATCAAGAAGTCCGGCGACCAGGAATTGAACAAGCGCAGCCAGGCGCGCATCTCCGGCGCATCGCCCTTGACGTAATCGCGATTCAGGTTCAGCCGCTGCGCGGTGGCCCGCAGCCCGGTGGACTTGGGGCCGTTCTGATTCACGCGGTGATACGGGCTGAATGACTCATGCCCGTCGATGTTGAAAACGGGAATCACCAGGAAGATGGCGTGATCCAGCCAGGCGGCGAAACGCCGGTTGACGGCGATGTCGCGGACCAGCATCAACGCAGTGTCCTTGCCCTCGATCTCGCCGGAGTGGATGCCGCTTTGGATCAGGATCACCACTTTATTCGTGGCGGCCGCGGCGGCTGGCGTGAAGGCGCGGTCTTTGGAGACGGCCAATGCGATCATCGGCCGGCCCTCGGGAGTTGTGCCGAACTCGAAGGCCTTCACCCATCGCGAGGCGCGCTCGAGCCGGCGGGCCAGGTCCACGGCTTCGGCGTAGGGCGCCGTCTCGTTCCAGTCGGATTTCTCGCCCGTGGTCAGCATGTCGCGCGGCGACGCTCTGGAACTGTCGGCGAGTGACGCGGCGGCTTTGGCGGCGGGCGGCTCAAACGCGGAATGCGGGCCAACAGGCTGCTGCGCGGCGGCGGCCGTCACGCAAAGGAAGAACAGGAAACGGATCATGATCCCTCCGGATGGCCCATCCTATCCGAACAGCGAAAAATAGGCTCTCCAGAAACCGTCGCGATCGCCGCAGTCGGCCTGAATCTGTTTTTCCGAGCCGTGCAGCAGGGCCAGCAGCCGCGCCGGCGCGATCATGGGGGCGCTACGCCGCATTTGACGACACTGCGGCAAGGCGCGGGCGACGCCGCGCAGCCAGGGTCCGCCGCGTCCGTGCCGGACCATCCGTGCCGCCCATAGCGCCTGCGTAACCAGCACGCGCGGCCACATGCGGGCCCGCGTGTAACGCGCCGCCAGCAAAAGTTGGTTGGCGGTCATCCACGACACCACGCGCGGATCGAACTCCCCCGAGGTGGACCCGGAGCCTTCATGCAGGGCGATCGCCTCCGGCACATACAGGATACGGAAACCCGCCAGCCGCGCGCGCAGGCAGAACTCCACGTCCTCCAGATAGGCGAAGAAGCGCTCGTCGAGTCCGCCGACGCGGCGAAAGACTTCGGCGTTGATCAGCGCGGCGGCAAAGCAGACCGCCAGCATGGGCCGCTGGCGGTCGTACATCGGGCTGTCGGTGCGTCCATGTCCCAGGCGCACCGCGGCCAGGCCCATGGACAGGGCGTCGCCTGCGCCATCCAGCAAGCGGGGGTTGTGAGCCATCCGCAGGCGGCCGCCGGCCATGTCAAAGGGCAAGGCCGCCAGCATGGCTTGCAGCCATCCTGGATCCAAGGCCACGTCGTTGTTGAGCACCGCGATCCAGTCGCAGCCCGCCGCTTCCCAGAAACCGCGATTGACCGCAGTGGCGAAGCCCACGTTTTCCGGCAGACGCACTTGCGCCATTTCCTGCGAACCGTCGGTGGATCCGTTGTCCACCACAATCACGCGGTCAAAGGGACGGGTCTGCGTGGCCAGGGAGGCCAGGCAGCGCGGCAGCCGCTGCGCCCCATTCCAGTTGGGAATCACGGCGGCCACTTTCATCGCATGAATCTCTTCTTCAGTAGGAACCCCAGATTCCGGAAGCCATCCCGCCAGGGCTGTAACTTGCGCTCCCCGACCCGCGAAGTGTAGTTGATGGTGATCTCGCGGAAGCGGATATTTCCGTCGCGCAACGCCTCGATCTTGATCTCCTCGCTGAAGGCCATGCCGTCGCTCTCCAGCTTCATGCCTTGGAGGATCTTGCGTGAGAACACCCACATGCCGGATTGCGAATCGCGCACCCAGCGGAAATACAGCAGGGACATGGCCAGGGATAGGACCAGGTTTCCGAAATGGTGCTTCAGGCTCATGGCCTGGCGGTCGACCACCGGAAAGCGCGAGGCATTCAGGAAGTCCGCATTCAAGTGCAGGAAGGCCTCCAGCAGATAAGAGATCGCATCGACCGGGTAGGAATGGTCGCCGTCCAGGGTGATGATGATATCTCCGGTAGCGTGCTGGAAGCCGCGCTTATAAGCGCGACCGTAGCCGCGTGCGTCTTCCCGGATCACCTGTGCGCCAAAGCCCTTGGCCACCTCCGCGCTGCGGTCCGTGGATCCGTTGTCCACGACGATGATCTGGTCGACGAACGGCGGCATCCGCGAGAGGACCTGTTGCAGGCCTTGTTCCTCGTCCAGGCAAGGAATGATCACCGTGATGGAGCGGTCTTTGTACATGGTTCAAGGTTCAAAGTTCAAGGTTCAAGGGATGCGGCTCCTCCGGTTGAACCTTGAAACTGGAACTTTCCACGCGGCAACGCGCCAGCGCGTCGCGATAAGACGCCTCCAGCCGCGGCAGTACTACGCCCCAATCCCATCTCTCCTCCGCCGTCCGGCGCGCCGTGCGGGCGATTTGCTGCGCGCGGTCGGGATTCTCGAACAGGTCCAGCGTGGCATCCACGAAGGCAGTCGCGTCGTTGGCCAGCAGCAACTCGCGGCCGTGGACCGCGTCCAGTCCTTCGGCGCCCAGCGGCGTAGCCACCACCGGGATCCCGGCGGCGAAGGCTTCCAGGATCTTCACGCGTACGCCTGCGCCGGTAAAGATCGGGCAGAGAAACACGGCGCACTCGGAGAAAGGCTTGCGAATATCGTCCACGTGGCCCAGGTAACGGACGCCTTCCGCGCCTACCAGATCGGCGATTTCCGGTCCGGCGTGCGACCCGGCCACCACCAACTCCGCTTCCGGACGGCGGGCGCGCAACGCCGGAAGCACTTCCCGCACCAGGAATCGCAAGGCATCCTGGTTGGGCGTGTGCCCGAAGTAGCCGACGAAGAGCGCGGTGAACGGACGGCGTCCGGTGAAGACTGGCCGGTAGGACCCCGCTTCGATGGCTGCGCGCAGTCCGGGAACGATCGACGGAGTGTCGCCGTTTCCCAGAACGCTGCGCAACAGACGGCTCTCTTCACGGCTGCAGGTTTGGATCACGTCCATGCCTCGCAGCAATCGCTTCTCGTAGCGTAGCGCCCGCACCCACTCCACGAATGTCTCCAGCAACTCGCCGGGGCTGGTAACGCGGCGCAGAAGGCGGCGGACCGACTGAAAATAGACGTCGTGCTCGAAGAGCACGGTTGGCGTATGCCGCAACCCGCCTCCGTACTGGCCGAGTTGCGTGTATTCAAGTTGGAGCACATCCACGTCGTAGCGGAACAAGGCACGCTGCACACGGCGGCGGAAATCGTCGCTGGCAAAGCAGCGCACCGAGTAGGGCAACAGACCCAGGAAATCGCGGTGCGGATGGAAGCGCCGCAGGACGCACTCCACCGACGCGGCGTAGCGCTCCAATTCCCGGTTGCTGGCCAGTTCCTCCTCGCGGTCGACGAAGGCCAGAACGTGGACGCGGTGGCGGCGGGAAAGCGCGCGCACTGCCTGGAACATAAAGACGCCGCCGCCGTGGGTCGGCGGGTAGAGCGAGTACGGGGCGACGAACAGAATGTCCAGCGGCCGCTCGGGATCGGCCGGACGCACGGGCAGAAAACGGTCCCGGAAATATCCGGCCAGGCTGCGGCGCAGCACTTCGCGATCGGCGACGGAGGCTTCCCGGCGAGCACGCCAGCGGGCCCGCAACGCCGGAAACCAGGAACGCAGTGCGCCCAGGTAGCCGCGGAGACTGGTCCGGGTCGGCACGTCGCCGGTCAGCAGCGTCAGCACCGCGCCGACGTAGAGGAAGAACCAGTGCTGGCAGAGCCAGCCCCAGTTGTGCACATTCTTCCAGACCATCAGCACGTGGTTCTTCTTCAGCACCGCCGTAATCTGTGCTTGCGAGAACTTCTTGCCAATCGTGCCGCGATGCTCGTGGTAGACCACAGCGCTGGGATGATAGAGGACCTGCCAGCCGCGTTTCCAAGCGGCGTAGGAGAGATCCGTGTCTTCCAGGTAAAACGGATGGAAAAGCGAATCGAAGCCGCCCAACTCCAGGTATTTCCGGCGGTCGTAGGCGGAGGAACCGCCGCCGGCGTAGAAAGCCGGATACGGACCCGGCACGTCTTCCATCACATGCCCGAGGCGGAAGAATCCGCTGCGGAAATCGCCTTCCGTGAGCCCGGTCTCCTCGCGGCGCTTCTGAGGGTCGCGAAAGAAAATCTGGGCGCTGACGGCGAAGACGTCGGGCGCGGCGCGAAATCCCTCCAGCAGTCGCAGGAAGGTGTCGCGCTCGACGCGCATGTCGTTGTTGAGCACCACGACAATGTCGTGGCGCGCCGCGGCCACGCCCGCATTGTTGCCGCCGCCGAAGCCCAGGTTGCGCTCCATGGGCAGCAGCGTTACTCGCGGGTAGCGCTGCCGGACGAACTCCGCTGTGCCGTCGGCGCTGGCGTTGTCCACGACGATGATCTCGTTGTCGGAGTGGAACGATGCGGCTTCGATCACCGAGTCCAGGTACTTCTCCAGCAGATCGCGGCCATTCCAGGTCGGGATCACCACGCTGACGCGATCGGTTCGAGGCACGGGGAACGGACGTTGGGTGCGGCGCGATCCGAACAGTTTCCAGAGCAGGTCCAGCACGGCCAGACTGGCCGCGTTGAGCAAAACCAGTAGAGGCATCACCAGAAGCAGCAGCAGGCTGCCGAGAAAACGCATCAGGATCATGCGTCATCTCCCCGCTTCGGTTCCTGCTTCGGCGCCGGCCGCAGAGCCGGAGGTGACAGCCGCTGCCGGGGACTGACGCGCAGCAGCCGCCCGGTCCGGTGCCAGAACGAATCGAGCAGCACTTCCAGGTCCGTGCGTAGGGCGTTGGCTTCGATGGAAAGTTGCTGGACCCAGGCGGTGCGTTCGGCCAGTTCGGCATCCAGGCGCAGCGCGACTTCCGTGCGCTTCTGCAGCAGATCCTCGGTGTCGTGCAGCTTCTGCTGGGAGTCCTGCAGCTCCTGTCGGGTCATTTGCAGGTTCTGCTGAGTAGTTTCCAGATCGTGGGCCAGCGATTGGGCCCACTCTGTGCGCCGGCGGAGTTCTTCTTCGAGGTTGTCGACGGCCTGCTGCCGCTCAACGATGCGGGCGTCCTTCTCCTCAATCTGGCGAGTCAGTTCCTGCGTCCACTTTGAACGGTCCTCGAGTTCGCCCTGGGTCTTGCGGACCACGGCTTCCAATCTTTGGACCTCGGCACGCTGGCCGACCAACTCTGCATGGCGAACTTCCAGTTCCGCCTGGAGCTGATGCACCCATTCCAGACGCTGTACCAATTCGCGGTTGGTGCTCTCCTGCAGGGCCTTCACGTCCGTTTCCAGCTTGTGGATGTGCAACTCGCGCTGGCGGAGAACGTTGCCGCCCTCGGCGAGCATCACGAATCCCAGCGGATCGGGGAGTGGAGCTGCCGAGCAAACAGCCAGGAAGAAGTGGGGCTCCGCGGCTGCGGCGTCCGGAGCGCCTGCTGGTGCAAGACGCGCAGCCAGCGGGGAGCCTCCCGCAGCAGCACGCCGTTCAATCACGATCGCCGGGACATGGTTCTGCTCCAGGATCTGACAGTGCGCGAAGTGGGAACTCAAGGCCGCCTCGAACTCCGGACCGTCGAATTCGCGGACGTGAAACGGATTGTGATAATCGTGCTCCTCGGTATAAAAGCGGCGGTTGGGAGTGGACACGGCCAAGCGGCCCTGCGGACGGAGCACGCGCCGGACCTCGCGCAAGAAAGTCTCCGCGTCTTGAATGTGCTCGATCACTTCGAAGGCCACCACCCAATCGAACTCACCGTCGGCGAACGGAAGGCGGGCGCACTCACCCTGCTGGAAGGTCACACGAGGCGCCTGAAAATGGGCGCGGGCGTATTGCACCGCTTCAGGCGCGCGGTCCAGTCCGATCACTTCCGCGGCGGTCTCCGCCAGCAGCGCCGATCCGTAGCCCGTGCCGCAACCGGCGTCCAGCACCCGGGCTCCGGCTACACCGTTTCTGGCCCAGAGGTAGCGGGACACATGTTCCTGCCAAAGGTCGGGATCGACCTCGCCGGGAATCACGCGCTCGCCGGTGAATTCCATTCTCACTTCGGACTCAGAATGCGATGCTGGCAACGGGCCTTCACTTCGCAGGGCAGACGGAAGAATCCGTACATCTCCACGCGCTTCTCCATCTGCAGGGTCAGGGCGTTGTCGATCCAGTCGCACATCTCGTAGCCGTCCAGGGTCCCGTTGGCCACTGCCGGGGAGAACGAGAAGTGTCCCGGATAGAGTACCGGCAGGGTGATCCGGAAATCCACGGTGGCGATCTCCCCTTTTTGCATGGGCGGCAGCGGGGTGTCTTCGAGGGCGGTGTTGGTCCCGGAAAAGTCCACACCCAGGTGGTTGCGGAGCATGAATCCGACCATCGGCGTGGACAACTCGTCTTCGGCGCGCACGCTGATGCGGATCACCATCTCTCCGCCGGCGGGCAGCAGGGCCAGGGTCTCACCGTGCGCGTTCAGCGCGGTGATGCCGAGGATGCGGGCGCGTCCCGTGCCGTAGCGGTAGTCGATGTTGGGGATGGTCTCGATGATCTCGATGGATTCGTCGCCGGCAATCGTCTGCGGGGCGGCGGAGACAGCGGGCGCCTGGCGATGCTGCTTCATGTAGGCGATGTCTTTGTTGACCATGAAGGCCTGGTAGCGGCTCACCACGCGGTCGGGATCGCCGATCTCGGCCAACCGGCCACCCGACAGCCAGAGGGCCTGCGTGGAGATGCTCTTGACGTCGGCCACGTTGTGCGTCACGTAGACGATGGTCACGCCATCGCGCTGCATCTCGTGGATCTTGCGCATGCAGCGCTGCCGGAAATAGATGTCGCCGACGGCCAGGGCTTCGTCCACCAGGAGAATCTCGGGCCGCACATTGATGGCCACGGCGAAGGCCAGCCGCACCACCATGCCTGTGGAATAGGTCTTCACCGGCTGGTGGATGAAGTCGCCGATTTCGGCGAAGTCCAGGATGTCCGGGTAACAGCGCTCGATGTCCTGGCGGCTGAGGCCCAGGATCGACGCATTCAGAAAAACATTGTCGCGGCCGGAGAACTCCGGATTGAAACCGCTGCCCAGTTCCAGCAGCGCGGAGACGCGTCCGCGGACTTCGATCCGCCCGGACGTCGGCTGCAAGATTCCAGCGATCAGTTGCAGCAGGGTGCTCTTGCCGGCGCCGTTTTCGCCGAGGATGCTGAAGGTGGAGCCGCGGGGAATGCTGAAGGTGACCTCGCGCAGCGCCCAAAAGTCGCGGTGATAACTGCGGCGGCCAAACAGGAGCAACTCCTTCAGGCGATCCCGGGGAGTGCCGTAGATCGGGTAAGCCTTGCTGAGGTTCTCGCAGACGATGGCGTCGGTGGCGCTCACAGGACGTCTCCAAAGGCGCGCTTGGTGTAGCGGAAGAAGGCGCCGCCCACGAGAAAAGCCGCCGTTGACACCGCGGCCAGCAGAGCCAGATCGGCGCCGGCCGGCGTCTGTCCGCCGAGGATGGTGCGGCGGTAGGCGTCCACGACCTGGGCCAAGGGATTGATCCGTCCCAGCATCCGCACGCTCTCCGGCAGCCGGTCGAGGGAAAAGAAAATGGGCGTGACCCAGAACCAGAAGGTCAGCACGATGGTCAGCACCTGGGAGGTGTCCCGCAAGAAGACCTGCAAGCTGGCCACCATCCAGCTCACGCCCATGGTGAACAGGGCCAGCAGGAACAGGTAGACCGGCAACAGGGCCACGGTCAGGCTCATCTTCTCCACCATCGTGGCGGCGATCACCAGCAGCACCACCAGCCCGATCAAGTGGTGTACCAGGTTGGCGAAGAAAATCGAAAGCGGCAACATCTCCGAAGGGAACACCGTCTTGGTGATCAGGTTGGCGTAGTCCACGATGGAAGTGGCCGAGCGCGACACCGTTTCCTGAAACAGCAGCCAAGGCAGGATTCCGGTGAAGACATAGAGCGCAAAGCTGGAAGTTCCCACGCTGCGGTCCGGTGGAATCTTGAGCACCACGGAGAAGACGAACGTGTAACTGATCAGCAGTACCGCAGGGTGTACGGCGGCCCACAGCCAGCCCAGGGAGCTGCCGACGTAGCGCTGGCGGAAGTCCCGGATCACCAGGTTCGCGATCAGGGCGCGCCGTTCCTTAAGCTGCCGCAGGAAGCGGAATCCCGCCTGCAGAAGACATTGTGCGGGCATGAGTTAAGGTTCATTGTCTGC
>CAYPHP010000007.1:14539-20306 GCA_964410045.1 uncultured Acidobacteriota bacterium
TGCGGGCATCGGGAAGAGTGTCAAGCACTCCGACCTCTGGTTGCGGCTCAGTTCTCAGGCAATGACTTGGGGGCGGCCCTCCAGGCCCGGCTCTTGCGGGACATGGATGTCCGGCGCGGGCGTGGACGCCGGGCCCACGGACTCTCACGCTACTTGGCTCTGGCCTTCAGCCGGGCGATCTCTTCGCGCATCCGAACCGCATCCGGATCGTCGGGATGGCGGCGCAGGTAGTCTTCCAGTTCGACCACCGCCTCGGCGGGCCGGAACCTCCGCGCGTGGATCTCGGCCAGTCCCAGTTGCGGACGGCTGAAGTGGCCCGGATCAAGCCGCTTGGCTTCTTGAAATTGGGGTTGAGCTTTCTCCAGTTCGCCCATTCCCAGGTAGACCCAGCCGAGTTGGCACCGCGCCAGGGCGTCGTCAGGGCGCCGTTCCACGGCCTTCTCGTTATGGGTCAGGGCTTCGGCCAGCTTCCGCTGGGCCATCAAAACGCCACCCAGGTTCACCAGCGGCGCGTAAGCATCAGGATCCTTCTCCAGCGCTTTTCGAAAATATTCCTCGGCTTTCGGGAAGTCCTTTTTCTGATTGTAGATTGTTCCCAGTGTATTCAGCGCTTCCGCGAACTGCGGAGCCTGTTCTATGGCCTGTTCCAGAGACGCGACGGCGCGCGGGACATCACGCCGTCCCAGGCTATCGATCGCGCGGCGGTAGAGATCGCGCGCCTTTTGCGGGACTGAGAGCTGGCGCACCGAAACCGTTCGCCCGGTTCCGGGGCGGGGCGCCTCGCCCAGGCTCAACTCCACGTAGATGCGGCCCTTGCTGTCCGCCAGGCCCGGGCTTACCTCGATGGTCTTGCGCAGTTCATCGAGACCTCGCACCGCCACGCCGATGGTGTAAGGTCCCGGCTCCAGTTTGCTGAACTTGAATCCGAAACCATGAAGCACCTGCTTGTGAGACATGTAAGCAGTGGTCACGCCGAACAAGGTGACCACGACCACGCGGCGGCGGTAAGCTTCCGGCACCAGGACCTTGCCCCGCACCTCTAGCAACTCTGGTGCGAGCGAAGACGCCGCCGGCTGCAGAAGCGCCAGCAATAAGCCGAAACGTGCCCCACGGCCCATCAAGGCATTTTCTCATGAAGGCGCCGGGGTGTTTACGAGGGTTCCCAAATCGACCTGTTTGTTGACTTCAACCCGATACCAACCATAGACTTGCGGCATGCCGGGGGGGCCAGAAGTGTGAAAACGGTCGTCTATGTTCTCGACGACGATCCCATGACGGGAGAGGTGTGCGCCGACATCCTCCGGAACATGGACTGCCAGGTGGAGGTCTGCCAGGAGCCAAGATCCCTCCTCGGCCTGATGAAGCAGCACCCGCCCGACGCCGTGTTCGTTGACTTGCTGACGGAAGGCGTGGACAGCCTGACCCTGAGCCGCCACATCCGCCAGGATCTGAACCTGCCCTCGGTCAAACTGGTGTTGCTCGAATCACCGACTGAGAATGGCCGGGTTTCCGCTTCCAACGTCGTGGCGGATGCTTACCTCGAAAAACCCCTTGGACACGAGCAAGTGCGTGCGCTATTGCAGAGCCTGCGCTCGGGAATGACCGAGGTGCGCTTCTGGGGCGTGCGCGGATCCATCGCCTCTCCGGGACCGGAGCACGATCGCTACGGCGGCAACACTTCCTGCGTTACCGTGAAACTGGCAATGGACGAATACCTGGTCTTGGACGCCGGAACGGGAATTCGCGAGTTCGGAAACTATCTCATCCGGCTGGGCCTGCCGGTCCGTCTTCACCTGCTGATCTCCCACGCCCATTGGGACCACATTCAGGGCCTGCCGTTCTTCCGCCCTGGCTATCTTTCCTATAACGATCTGGCGCTCTACGGCGCCGACCAGTCCTCGGTGCCTTTCCAAAAGGTGATCGCGGACCAGATGCGCAACACCTATTTCCCCGTGCCGCTCGAAACCATGCGGGCGCATCTGCATTTCCATCGCATGACTGAGGGTTCCTACCAGGTGGCCGAAGCCAAGATCCAGACCATGTTCCTGAAGCATCCGGGCGCCACGCTGGGATTCCGCATCAGCCTGCGCGGAAAATCCATGGTCTATCTCTGCGACACGGAGATCACACCCGACGACGCCGCCTACCGGAAGAAGGTGGAAGGTTTCGTGCGCGGGGTGCAGTTGTTGGTGGCCGACGCCCAATACACCCCCGGAGACTTCCCCGAGAAGGCGGGCTGGGGCCATTCTATGTACACCGAAGTCCTGGACATGGCCATCGATGCAGGAGTCGAGCGGCTGGTGCTGACGCATCACGATCCCGACCGCGGCGACGACGCTTTGGATCGCATCGCGGCGGATTGCCAGCGTCGCGTGCGCGAGCGCGGCAGCAGCATGGTCGTTGGCGCCGCCGCCGAAGGCACGGCGATATTCCTGTAAGTTTGAAGCCTTACTTGCGGACTTCCACGGTCACTTTCACATCCACACTATTCGGCGGATAGCAGGCCTGGTGGTCGCAGGCCTGGTAGCGGAACTTGCCGTCCAGCGTCAGCTTGCCGGGGGCGGCGTTGGCCGGAATGCCGAGCCGCGTCTTCAAGACCTGGCTGCCCTCGTAGACCGCCAGTTTCTTCCCGGAACTGAATCCGAAGACCTTCATCTGCGGGGCCGGAAAGGTGTCTCCCAGGTGCTGGATCGACGATTTGGTCCACTCCATGCGCGTCGCAATCATGTAATCGAACGTAGGCTTGTTGGAATTGATGTGGTAGCCCGCGAGCACCTTGAAGGGAATGCTGACTTCGATCTTCTCGCCCGGGCGCCCGGCGGCCGGATCGGGCTGGGTCAGCTCCACGTATTGACGGCCCGCGGCCCAAGCCGTCGCAGCCAGCAGCAGGATCAGGCTCGCACTGCGAAGACGCCCGCGCATTACAGCAGGCTCCGGATGTCCTTCTCGAAGATGGCGCGGTCGATCAAGCCGATGTGTTTGGCCTGGATGCGCCCCTGGCGGTCGACCACGAAGCTGGTGGGCAAGCCGAAGATCCCGCCCCACGCTTCGGCCGCTTCTTCATTGCCCAATACCACGGTGTAATTCATGGAGGACTTGGCGACGTAAGGCTTGACCACGCTGATGCCTTCATCGTCCATGGCTACGCCGAGCACTGCGAAGCCCTGCGGGCCATAGCGGTTCTGAAACTCGATGAACCAGGGGATCATGATGGTGCAAGGCTGGCACCAGGTGGCCCAGAAATCCACCAGCACCACCTTGCCCTTCAAGTCGGAGAGCTTGACGGTGTTGCCCTCGAGGTCCTTGAGGATCAACTCGGGCGCTGGATCGCCGACCTTCACCGCGGTGACCCTGGGCGCGCCTTTGCCCTCTCCGGCTAGGGCGCTGCTCTTCACGCTGTCCTTCTGAATCCACACGGCGGCCAGCGCCACCGCGGCGATCAGGATCCCCAGCGTCAGGAGCTTGGACGCCGGAGACTGCGCCGGTGGAGCCTGTTCCGGCAGTGCCTGCGGTTCGACCGTCTGTTCCGGAGTTGGATTGCCCGGGATTTCCGCCATCAGATTTCTTCCTCCCCTTCGCGAGTGTTACAGAGCCAGGCGGTTCAAGAAGGCCAGAGCCCCGGAAACCCGCCCGAAGTTGTTGGTGGCGATCAGCGCGCCCAGTACGATCAGCATCACCCCTGCGGCCACTTCCATCCGGTGCAGGTGTTTGCGGAAGCGCTGATAGAAGCCCATGAACCGGTTGATGCCCAGAGTGGTCAGCAGAAACGGAACTGCCAGGCCCGCCGAATAGACCGCCAGCAGAAAAATTCCTTGGGCCAGGTGCTCCTGCGTTGCGGCGATCGCCAGAATTCCGGCCAGGATCGGCCCGATGCACGGCGTCCAGCCGAAGGCGAAGGCCAATCCCATCACCAACGATCCGGCCGCGGTGGCGGGGCTCGAAGTGTTGTGGACCCGCGCGTCGCGATAGAGCAGGCCGATTTTGAGAAGTCCGGTCATGTGCAGTCCGAACAGCACAATCAGCAGGCCGCCGATGCGGGTCAGCACGGACATCTTTTGCAGCAGAGTCTGGCCCAGCCAGGTGGCCGTCGCGCCCAGCGAGATGAACACGAACGAGAATCCGATGATGAAGAAGATGGACTGCATCAGGGTCTTGGCCAGCATTTTCTGGTCCTGCCCGGCCTTCAGTTCCTCCAGGCTGCTGCCCGAGATGATGGCAATGTAGCCCGGAACCAGCGGCAGCACGCAGGGCGAGAGAAACGACACCAGCCCGGCCAAGAACGCCCAAAACAAGGAAACTTCGGTCATGTCACCTCCCTACCATTATAGGATGCGATTCCCGCCCGGATGTTACAGATTGTGAAGGGCGGTAACCATGTCGAAACTTGACAAGCACGGGAACCGTTTGTATGTAATAGGGGGGAGAATGGTCGAATCCTCGCTGATCCGCCTGTTCACCGAGTTTGTCGAGCGAAACTTCCGGGGCCACCTGGACGTGGACGATCCGGAACTGACTAACTACGTCGCCGGCCTGCTGATGGACTTCACCCGCGCCGACAATGTCTACAAGATCCGGGACGCTCGGGGCCGGGCGATTGAAGACGTCGGCGAGATGCTGCTGGAGTCGAATCCGCTGGCCGGTCATGCCGCCGCCGGCTTCGACCGCGAGCGCCAGGTCCGCAAACACGTGGGCGACTTCACCTTGTTCTTCAGCGGCATGTTCCCGGAATCCATTCGTGGCTGGCGGCTGAGCCGCTTGCAAGTCGGCTCCTGGGTGGATTACATCAAGGCGGGCAAGGAATCCTACGACGTGGTGGCCGCCTTCGACCAGTTCGAGTACCAGAAAGTCGCGCCCACCTTCCGCAAACTCAGCGACCACTTTGAAGAGTGCGTCTATGGGCTGCACTTGGTCCGCCAGCAACTTCATTCCAGCGGCAAGAAGCTCGACTCACTGATTCACTGATTCCAGCGTGTGCAACTGTCCGCAGGCGGCGTAGATCTCCCGGCCCCGCGGCTTGCGGATGAACGCCGGAAGCCCTCCGTCACGCAGCAATCGTTGAAACTCGAGTACGCGTTCCTGGGGTGGAGTGCGGAATCCCAACTCCGGCCCGGGATTCCAGGCGATCAGGTTGACCTTGGCGGCGAGTCCGTTAGCCAACCGGACCACGCGGCGGGCGTCGGCCGGCGCATCGTTGATGCCTTCGAGCAAGACGTATTCGAAGGTCAGCCGCTCGCGCGATTGGAGCGGAAAATGGCGGCACGCGCCCAGCAACACCTCCAACGGCCACTTGCGATTGATGGGCATCAGCCGGTCGCGTTGTTCATCGGTGCTGGCGTTCAGCGACACCGCCAGTTTCGGACGCACGGTCTCGCCGCCCAGCCGTTCGATCCCCGGGACGATCCCGGCGGTGGACAGCGTCATGCGCCGGGTGCTCAACGCCAGGCCCTTGGGATCGGCCAACAAGCGCACGGCGGCCAAAGTCTGGTCGTAGTTCAGCAACGGCTCGCCTTGGCCCATGAAGACGATGTTCAGCGGACGCTTCAGTGGATCCAAGCCGTTCTCCGTGGCCACCAGCAGCACCTGCCCGACGATCTCGCCGGCCGTCAGGTGGCGATGAAAACCGAGCTGCGCGGTCAGGCAGAACGCGCAGTCCACGGCGCAACCGACTTGGGTGGAGAGGCAGATGGTATCGCGCGGCCCGGCGCCGCTGATGGTCCCGTCCTCCGGCATCAGCACCGTCTCCACGCTCTGCCCGTCGCTCAAGCGC
>CAYPHP010000008.1:0-18359 GCA_964410045.1 uncultured Acidobacteriota bacterium
GTAAAGCACCAGCAGATTGCCCGCGGCGGTCTCGAGTTGAGCGCGGCCTACCAACAAGGCGTGTCCGGTGCCCAGTTGCTCGGTCTGTTCAATGAAACGGACGCCGGTGGCGGCCAGCGAAGAACGAACGGCGTCAGCCTGGTGCCCGATGACCACGTAGATGCGCTCGGGCGGAACGAAACGCGCCGCCAAACGGACCACGTGCTCGATCAGGGTGCGCCCGCCGGCGCGATGCAGCACTTTGGCCTGCCGCGATTTCATCCGCGTGCCCATCCCGGCGGCCAGGATGACTATTGCGAGGTCGTCAGTCATGGGAACATTCTCGCGCAAAGACGCCAAGCCGCAAAGCAATCAATGCAGCCCCAAAAGGATCGTGGCCAGGCGCTCAGGATTGTGGCGGACGACCCCCTGGTGCGAGATCACCAGGTTGTCCAGGATTGGAGTTACGCCCAGCGCCTGAACGGCTTCCAGGTCGATCTCCACGGGCCGCGAGCCCTCCTTCAAATAACGGCGGACCAGGCGCGGCGGGATTGGGCCGTTGTTCAGGATGGCGTACTGGAACAGCGGGCGTCCGGCATGCTTGTAAATCGCGCGGATGTGGTCGGCGGCGGTCATGCCCAGTGTTTCGCCCGGCTGGGTCATGATGTTGCCGATGTAAACCTTGATGGCCTGCGATTCGGCGATGCGGCGGGCCAGCCCGGCCACCAACACGTTGGGAACCAGGCTGGTGTAGAGCGAGCCAGGTCCAAGCGTAATCATGTCGGCCTGAGCCAGCGCCTCCATCGCTTCGGGTACTGGTCGGCGCCGGCCGGGTACCAGGCGGACTCGGGTGATGCGTCGGCGGCTGCGGCTGATGGCGGTTTCGCCGGTGACCACCCGGCCGTTCTCCAGACGGGCTTGCAGGCGGATGTTGGCGAGTGTGGATGGAAAGATCTTCCCGCAGGTCGCCAGCACCTCCGCGGCCACCTTGAGAGCGAGCCGGAAATCCCCGGTCACTTCCGTCAAGCCGGTCAGCAGGAGGTTGCCGAGGGTGTGACCCTTGAGTCCACGGCCCTGCTCGAAGCGGTGCTCGAAGAGTTGGGAGAGGAGGGCTTCGTCCTCGGAAAGCGCCACCAGGCAGCGGCGGATGTCGCCGGGCGGAAGCACGCCGAACTCGCGGCGCAGTCTTCCGGAACTGCCGCCTTCATCGGTCACCGTGACTACGGCGCTGAGATCGCTGATGGCGCCGCCGGGCTTTCCCAGATCACCTTGGGTGTGAGGCTTCAGGCCGTGCAACATCGTGGAGAGCCCGGTGCCTCCGCCGATGGCTACGATTCGCAGGGAATCCCTCAGTTTTCCAGACCCTTCTCAGGGTAAACCAGGTCGGCGAAGCGGGGGTCTTCGCAGAGACTATCGAAATCCGAATCGTTGCGCGCCAGGTAACGGTTCTGGACGTCCAGTTCGATGGCCCGCCTCAGGCCGGCCAGCGCCGCCTCCACGTCGCTGCGCAAGGCCAGCACCGCGGCCCGCGCGTAGTGCAGATGTCCGGCGTTGGGGGCCTGCTTGAGAGCCTTGGCCAAGTGCTCCTCGGCCTCCGGCAGGTTTCCCGCGTTGATCTGGGCGACGGCGTAATTGTAGTGGTCTTCAGCGGTGCGCCAGGCGGGAACCTTCTTGTCCAGGCGTTGATGGCAGATATTCATGTGTACGCGAGCCCGCTCCGCCAGTTCCGCCGCCGGGCCTTCCAGAACCTTCTCAAAATAACCGATGGCCCGCTCGTACTTGTGCTGGGTCAGGCAGTTGACGCCCAGTTGGTACTGCTCCTTGGCCAGCTTAAGCCGGGGATCCTCGACCACCCTGGGGATCTTCGGACGGATCACGACCTTCGGCCTCCGGCTGGGCCGTGCAACCTTCAACTTCTTCCGTTTCAATGGTTTAGCTTTCGAGGCTCGTCTGGCCTGTTTCATTCTCGTGCCTCCCGGCAGGAGACGGGTAACTATAACAAGCAAGCTGGGTCGATGCAACCGATGATGTTTTCCTGTGAAATCTGCGGAATCTGTGGATAAACTCCGGAGCATGACACGACTGCTTGCCTGCTTGCTCTTGCTCCCCCTGGGTCTCTCCGCGTCGCAGAACTTCGACATCCAGAAGATCGCCGACGGCGTCTACGCGGTGATCACCAAACCCGGCTCGCCGGCCGGGTCTAACGGCGCGTTTATCGTCAACCAGGACGATGTGCTCGTCGTGGACACCCACTGGCGGCCCTCGTTCGCGCGCGAGCTGCTGGAGGAGATCCGCAAGGTCACGCCGCTGCCGGTGAAGTACGTGGTCAACACCCACTGGCATAACGACCACACCCAGGGCAACCAGGCCTACTTCAACGCTTTTCCCAAAGGCGTGGAGTTCCTGTCGCACGTGAACACGCGCCGCGACATCCTCTCGATGGCCATCCCCAGCATCAAGACCCAGCTCGACACGCTGCCGGGACAGATCCAGAAGTGGGAAGCGCAACTGGCGACGACCACCGAGGCCCAAGCGCGCACTCGCCTGGAAGCGCAGATTGCCAATAACAAGACCTATCTCGTGGAGCTGAAGACGATCGAGATCAGCCTGCCGACGCTGACCTTCGACCGCAGCTTGATCCTGCACAAGGGCGGCCGGGAGATCCGCGTGCTTTATTTCGGGCGCGGACACACCGCGGGCGACGTGGTGGTCTACCTTCCGAAAGAGAAGATCACCGTCACCGGTGACCTGCTAACGTCCGGTATTCCCTTTTTCCGCGACGCGATCCCCTCGGAGTGGAGCGCGACGCTGAAGGGCATCGCCACCATGGACACCGAGCAGTTCGTGCCCGGCCATGGCCCGGTGCAGGCGGGCAAGACGCAGATCGGCCGCCTGATCGCCTTCATGGATGAGATGGTCCCGCTGGTGCGGAAGCTGGCCGCCGAAGGTAAGACGCTCGACCAGGTCAAGGCCGCCGTGGACTTTTCCAAGTACAAGGATCAGTTCACCGGCTTCCAGCCGCCGATTGGCAACGTATTAGCCATCGAGCGGACCTATGCCGAGGCCACCGGGAAGATCAAGGATTAGTTACTTCAGAAACTTTGGCTGCAAATCGCCAAAGGTCACCTGCTCCGGATATAGCTCGAACAGTTCCTGGGCGTGCGGATAGAGTCCGGAGTGGAAGAGCACGGCGCGGTGCTGGATGGATTGCGCCAGCCAATCGCGGAGCGCCTGATACTCCTGGCGGGTGGCAATGCGGATGCCCACGGCTCTGGCGCCAATCTCCCGAACTTTGGCGAGCACCCTGCCGACTTGGTTGGGCGCATCGACTTCCACATAGGTCACGTTGATCCCGGTCAGATGGCTCAGACGCCGGAAGTAGCGGGCCGGCGCGTCGTAATACTGAAGGGGGAAAGGCGTCTTTGTGTCTTGGGCTACAAAAGTTTCACTCAACGCAAAGCGGACCGGCTGGTTACCGATGAACACTTTGTCTCCCACCTTCTTCACGGGAGCCGTCCCGATCAGAGTGCCTTTGGCCTGGTAGCCCAGCAACATGTCCTGGTAGCGGTCGCCGGGGAAAACAACATTGACTCCCTTTTGGGCCAGGTAGAACGCGGCCTCCATTTTGCCCTCAGAGTCTCCGCAGCCAACCACCAGGGGAAGTTTCTTGTCCACGGCCTGCGGGACCAGCAAGGAGATCCCATGCGTGTCGACGACCCAGGCGAATCCGCCCGAGGCATGGCTGGTGGGGTAGCGCAACTTGTCCAGCAGCACTTCGAAACGAAAGACGCCGGTCTCGTCGGGGGCAATCCATTTTTCTCCCGCCCGGGCCACCACCGTTCCCGTAATGGGGTAAATCTCAATCGGAGTCAGATTCAGCAAGCGCTTCAGTAACGCGCCCTCGTGGTAGTCCAGGAGGGTGAACACCGAGACGGGCTTGTCCGTCATGTCCCAACGCATCTGGTAGCTCAGCCAGTCGCGCGCCGTGCGCTCCACCTGGACACCGGCTTTCGTTCCTGGCGGAACTTCAACCGACGTTTCGCCCAGGACCATGGTCTTGGAGCCAGGCGGCACAGTGAGCGAAGTTTGGATCCTGACCTTGTCGAAGCGCGGATTGGCCTGTCCCGCGGCGATCTGACCGAGCAACGCCGACTGCGATGGCAGGCCGATCTGCGAGGCAAGATCGGATGCTGCCTTCAAGTCGCTGGCGCCGTCCTGCCCGCACTCTTCGGCGCTGAATCCGAGGAGGGCGCGCGCGTGATAGCGGCGGTTGCCGTCCGGGTCGGTCGTGGCACGCTGGTAGAACTGCCGGGCCTTGCAGTTTTCGTTGCCCGTGGAACGCCACAGAATGTACTGCACGTCGCCCGCAACCAGCGGATCGGAGGTGTGGAACTGCCGGTAGAAGGCGATCAGGTCTGTATGCAGTTTCGAATCGTACCCCTGCCAGAAGCAGGAGTAGCAGATGGGCGCGGATTCAGGAGTAATGCGGCTCCGGCGGCGCAGGCGCTCCGCCACGTCGAGCGCGAAGTAGGTAAACACTGCCCCGAGAATAAAGCCAGCTACAACAAGCGCGAACGACTTCTTCATCGTTGGACGGTCAACTTTGGGCCGATCAATCCCGGCCGCCTCCTATGTTAGCAAACTAGGAGTACTAATCCTTCAGACTTCGACCGCGGTGCTTAGACCGCAAAGCCTCCCGCCGATTCGAATGCATGCGCGGCGGAGAGCAACCGTGCTTCGTCGAAGTGCTTGGCCAGGTTCTGCATGCCAACGGGCAGACCCCCGCGGGTGCCGCCGCATGGCACGCTCAACCCGGGGATTCCGGCCAACGACGCGGTGATGGTGTAGATGTCGGAAAGGTACATTTCCAAAGGGTCGGACATCTTTTCCCCCAGCTTGAACGCCGGGAACGGCGAGACCGGCGTAACGATCAAATCCACGTCGCGGAAAGCGTTTTCGAAGTCGCGGGCGATCAACGCGCGAACTTTTTGCGCCTTGAGGTAGTAGGCATCGTAGTAGCCTGCGCTCAGAGCGTAGGTGCCCAGCATGATCCGGCGCTTGACTTCGGCGCCGAAGCCGCGCCCGCGCGAACGCCTGTACATCTCGGCAAGAGTAGCCGCGCCGCCGTCGCGCGTGCTGTAGCGAACCCCGTCGTAGCGCGCCAGGTTGGAGCTGGCCTCGGCCGTAGCCACCAGGTAGTAGGTGGCGACGGCGTAGCGGGTGTGCGGCATCTGCACGTCCTTGAGTTCGGCGCCCAGCCCGCGCAACACCTTGATCCCTTTCTCAATCTGCGCGCCGACCTCGGCGTCCAGGCCTTCGGCGAAGTACTCCTTGGGAATGCCGACCCGGCAGCCCTGCAGGTCTTTGCCGAGCAGCGCCGGGTAGTCAGCGACGGGGACGTCAGCGGACGTGGAATCGAGCGGATCACGGCCGGCCATCACCTTCATCATCGTGGCCGTATCTTTCACCGTATGCGTGAAGGGGCCGATGTGGTCGAGGGAACTGGCGAAGGCGACTAGTCCGAACCGTGAGACCCGCCCGTACGTGCCCATCATTCCCACCACGCCGCAGAAGCTGGCCGGCTGGCGGATGGAGCCGCCCGTGTCGGTACCCAGCGAGGCCGTACACATGTTGGCGGCGACGGCGGCAGCCGATCCACCGCTCGAACCGCCCGGCACGCGATCGAGCGCCCGCGGGTTGCGCGTCACCCCGAAGCCGGAGTTCTCGGTGGACGAGCCCATCGCAAACTCATCGCAATTGGTCTTGCCGATGATCACCGCGCCGGCCTGCTCCAGGCGGGCAACAGCGGTGGCGTCGTTTGGCGGCACGTAATCGGCGAGGATTTTCGACGCGCAGGTGGTCCGCAGCCCGCGGGTCACGATTGCGTCCTTGACCGCGATCGGAACTCCAGCCAGCAGCGGCAAGTCCTCGCCGCGCGCGATCTTCGCGTCCATCCGCGCGGCCTGTTCCAAGGCTCGCTCGGGAGAGAAGATCAGGAACGCGTTGTTCTTCTCGTTCTCCGTCCGGGCAAAGGCCAGAGTCCGTTCAGCGAGTTCACGAGCGGAGAACTCCTTCTTCTTGAGCCCGGAGAGAACCGCGTCCATGGTCAATGGTTTCATTCCCGTTCAATCACCTTCGGCACCTTGAACTGTCCCGCGCCCTGCTCCGGCGCATTGCTCAGGGCCACGTCCGCAGCGAGAGACGGGCAAACGACGTCCTCGCGCAGCGTGACGTTCTCGGGTTGCGGGGCCAGGACCTGGGCCATCGGCTCCACCCCGCTGGTGTCGAGTTCGTTGAGCTGGCCGACAAATTCCAGGATGGAGTCGAGCTGCGAAAGGAATTGGGCCTGTTCCTCGGGACTCAGGTCCAGGTGGGCCAACTCGGCCACGTAACGAACATCTTTCTCGGTAATCTTCATCGGGCCAGGCGTTCGGAGGTGCGCAAGAAGAGTTGCCGCAGTTCGGGATCGCGGATCTTCTTGGCGGCGCCTTCCAAAGACGCATCCGTTTGCGGAGGAATCCTGGGTGGAATCACTTCGGCCGCCTGATCCGGCGCGGCAAGCGGCGCAGCGAGCGCGGGATTCACGTGCCACTCGAGTCCGGTAACCACTTTCTCGCCCAGCAAACGGCCGATGCGCTCGATGAGCAGACTTTCGTACCGCCGCATCTGCCGGGGCCAGGACGAATCGGGAACTTCCACGATCAAACGGTTCTGAAAAACGCGTAGCGGCCTGGTGCGCCCGGCCAGCAGCCTTCCAGCCAGATGTTCCCAGGCGCAACGGATGATCTCGTCGGCAGGAAACAAGGGCATCGTGCCGTTGTTCCCGCCTCGGCGCGACCGCCGGCTCGGTTTGCCTCCGAGCAATCCGGGCAGGATTTGGTGGACCTGATGCATGGCGATATGATGGCTCATTCTAGCATGAGCAGCAAACTCATCCTGGCGTCCAATTCCCCACGGCGGCGCGACCTGTTGCGCCTCGCCGGGATTCCCTTCGAGGCCATGGCCAGCCACATCGAGGAGCGCGTTGGCGCGGGCGAATCGCCGGACCAATACGTGCTGCGCCTGGCTGGGGAGAAGGCCCAGGAAGTGGCCGGACGCGCGCCATCCGGAGCCTACATCCTGGGCGCAGATACCGAGGTCGATGTCGACGGGCAGGTGCTCGGCAAGCCGGAATCGCCGGCAGACGCCGCGCGGATGATCGCCCTGCTTTCCGGACGCACCCACCGGGTGATCACCGGCCTCTGCTTGCTTGGTCCAGACTCCACACGTCTTCAAGAGATCGTGACGACGAACGTGGTCTTCTGCACCTTGACCGATTCTGAAATCGAAGAATATGCCCACAGCGGCGAGCCGATGGACAAGGCCGGAGGCTACGCCATCCAGGGACTGGCGGCCAAGTTTGTCGAGCGAATCGAGGGATGCTACTTCAACGTGATGGGACTGCCGCTGGCTGCGGTCTACCGCCTGCTTAAGGAGTCGGGTTGGAGGGCTTCTTCGGTTCGTCGTCCGGAGCGTTGATCGCCTTCTTGAAGTTGCGGATCCCCTCACCCAGGCCTTTGCCCAGGTCTGCGATCTTGCTGCCGCCAAACACCAAGACGGCGACGCCGAAAATCATTGCCAACTCCATTGGTCCTAGACTGCCCATGTCCTCTAGCTCCTAAGCCGGCTTCTTCGGCTCTTCTCCGCCACCTGAAAGCGCGTTCTTGAAGTTGCGAATCCCGTCACCCAGGCCTTTGCCCAGTTCCGGGATCTTCTTTGGGCCGAAGATCAGCAGGGCGACACCCAGGACGAGCAGTATTTCCATCGGGCCTATGCGAAAGGGCACAGCGAACCTCCAGAGCCTTAGTCTAGTCCATTTACCAGAGGATTACCAGTACCGTGCTGATTGCCTCCGGCTCGGTGCTCTCCGTGCCTCGGTGGCTACCTGTTCACAAGGGCCGACGCAATGCTGTCCACCAGCACCGTCGATCGGCCGCCGCGCAAGTTGTGATTGTTCACGAAGATGGAAAACGCCAGACGCTCCCCGGAAGCGGTTGTGGCGTAGCCGGAGAGGGCATTCACATGCCCAAGCGAGCCGGTCTTGGCCCGGATCTTGCCGGTCGCGGGCGTGTCCTTGAAGCGGTCGGCGATGGTTCCGTCGACCCCCGCGATGGGCAGGAGGTCCAGCCACCGCTCGCGGTGTGCCGACTTGTCCATGTACGTCAGCAGGCGAACCACCGCAGCCGGCGTGACCAGGTTTTGGCGGGAAAGGCCGGAGCCGTCGGCGAACGTGTACTCATCCTCGGGGACCCCGGCGCGGGTCAGGAAAGTCTTCATCGCGGCCAGACCAGCGGCGGTGCTTCCGGGCGGATAGCGTCCGATATCTGCGCGGCGTTCCTGACTGAGGGTTCGCAGCACCATTTCCGCATGCAGGTTCTGGCTGACTTTGCTGATGACCTTCAAGTCTTCCACCAGCGGTAGTGATTCCACGGTGGCCAGCAAAGCGCGGGGCCGCGACGCTGCGGACGGCAAGGCCTCCGCCGTCACCTGCAAGTCGATAGGACGCAGGTGCATCACCCGGGGCTGCCCGTAGACCACCACGCCGCGCCGTTGCAGAGCGTCGCGGAAGTAGCGGGCGGCGAACTGGGCCGGGTCCTCGATCGCCAGCATCTCATGGGCCCCGGCGTCATCCACGGGGATGCGGCCCCACAGTTCCAGCGTCAAACTCCCGGGCTCACGGTTGACCTGGATCTTCCGGGAACCACCTTCTTCGTCGCCGCCTCCGGCAGCGCGTTGCGGCGCCCGGCGATCCACGGTGACGATGCGGTTCTCCACGCGGTAGTAGCCTTCAAAGGGATCCAACTTCACCAGTGCGGGGTCGCCGGGTTTCTCTCCAGGCAGCACTTCCAGGAACAACGTGTTGTCGTTCACCGAAAGCGCGGAGACGGGAGCGCCGTAGTACCACAGCAAATCGTCTTGCGACCAGCCCTCAGCGTAGCGCTCGAACACAAAGTAAGTATCGTCGGCAACCACGTCGCCATCCACGTAGCGGACGCCACGCTCGGCGACTTGGTCGGCGAGTAGGTCCAAGGCCCGCAGAGGACCGGCGGTGCGCTCGGTCCGGCCTTGATACGGGAGCTGGCGCCCCGAAAGGTTGGGATCGCCACGGCCGACTAGGATCACATCGCCGGCAATCCGGCCCAGTTTGTCCGGCATCGCGGCGCTTTCCACGGTTGTGCGAAACTTGAAATCAGGACCAAGTCCCATCAGCGCGGCAGCGGCCGTGAACAGCTTGGTGTTCGAGGCGGGGGTAAAAAACTGATGGTCGTGCTTGGCGTAGATGGTCTTGCCGGTGTCGAGGGACACCACCTGGATTCCCCAATGCGCGCGCTGCGCTTCCTTGGATTCCAGGATGGTGCTGATCCGGCCCGCCAGCGAGTCGGGATCAGGCTTGCGAAGCTGCCCCCCAACCGACCCCGCCGCGAGCGCCACAGCCAGGCACACACGCACTGCCAGGAGGGTCCAGTGGCGACGGTGACGCATACTATGATGATAGCAGGTCGGCGGCTCGGCGTGGCCCTCTACTTCCGGCCCAAGTAAATAGGGTTACTGTAAATCCAGGGAATAGACCTTCCGTCGACCTCCAAATGGGCCTCGGCGCGGTAGACTCCCGGCTGATTCGCGGCATAACTGAGAGTTGGACCGGGCTGCCGGGCCACTTCCTTGCCGTCGCGCAGAATACGAATCACAGCCTGGGCCGGAACGTACACCGACAGTTGTCCGCCAGGCTCGGCCTGATCTCCCATGACCGCGTGGACATCCTTGTTTCGGTAGGAAAAGTCGAAGCCCGTGGCGTTGACCAGGGAATCGAAGGCCACGTAGGAGTGCCCCCCGTCTAGAGCTTCGCGCAATGCCGGCACGGTGCGCGCGCGGACCAGCAGATGGGTGTTCACGAAATGGAAGCTCCGCTCATAGAGGTCGACGTCCCAGCGCCAAAGCGTCGTTCCCGGCTGCTTGCCCTTCACCCAACTCCGTGCCAGGAAATTGCGAAACGCGATCAGCGGACCCTCCTTGGGACCTGTGTCCGTCAGGATCAGTTCGCCCTTCTTGCTGACGATCAGCCGCATTCCGTTGTTCTGGTGAGCATCGTTGCCGGCGACGCCTACGATACGGCGCGTCTGGGTCATGCGGTCCCAGATGGCCAGATAGGGCGCCGGATCGTGGAATAGCGCATGGTAGACCTGCATGGGGTAACGATCCAGGGACCAGAAGAATTCGGAGAGCCGGTAAAAGATCGTCAAGCCGGTCTTCTTGGCGTCGGCGTGCAGGTTGTAGATCTCCATCCCTTCGAACGGGGGAAGCTGATCCCATGGCCGAGGCTCGTCGGGATGGCAGACGAAGGGCACGCCGCCTCCCGCTCGCACGGCACTAATCTGATCGGCCAAGGGACGACGCCCGTCCAACGCCGTCTTTTCCAGGAACCAGGCGATCATTCCCTGCGAAGTTTCCACGCCGGGAACAAACAGGATGCCGGAGTGATCGCCGGCCATCCCCTCCAGGATTACCCGCTTGTCTTCCGGCGAGCGGAAGTGGTCGGTCATGAAGATGAAGTCGATGCGGGCCCTCTGTGCGCCGGTAATGATCTCCTCAGGCACACCCATGCTGTCGTGGGAAAGATGGGAATGAGCATGGAAAACGCCGCGCAGGTCGAGGCGCCCGTCACTCCTGGCGAGCGGCTTGCGATTCGCCTCCAAGGCTTGCAGCGCCTGGTCCATACGGGGATAGGTCCAGAAACGGCGCTTCAGAAACGGCCATTGCAGCACGACAACGGCCACCACCAGCAGGATCGCGAAAGCCAATACGACGCGGATCCATCTGTGAGCAAGCCAACTACCTGACCGACCGCGCCCTTTCCCCATAGCTCCTTCCCGACTATACTAAGAATCATTATGACTGGGCGCACTTTGCTGTTCGCAATCACCCTGTTCTCGACGATTTGCCTTGCCGGCGACTGGCCGCAGTGGCGCGGACCTCTGCGTGACGGGATTTCCACGGAGACCGGGCTGTTGAAAGCGTGGCCCGCCAGCGGACCGACGAAGCTCTGGCAGGTGACCGGCCTCGGAGAGGGCTTCTCCTCCTTCGCGGTCGCCCAAGGGCGATTGTTCACCCAAGGCCAGCGCAGCAACCAAGCGTTTGTTTTGGCCCTGGATGCCGCGACCGGAAAGAAACTCTGGGAAACCGTAATCTCCACTCAACCCTACCGCGAGCAGCGTGGAAACGGACCGCGCGGTGTGCCCACCGTCGACGGCAACCTGGTCTATGCAGAGTCGGCCGACGGCACTCTGGCCTGCCTGGAAGCCGCTACCGGCAAGCTGGCCTGGAAGGTCAGCTTCACCGACGCGTTTGGCGGGAGCGTGCCGCACTGGGGCTACAGCGAGTCGCCGCTGATCGACGGATCAAAGGTCATTGTCACCCCCGGCGGACCTGGGGCTTCGGTGGTCGCCTTGGACAAGACCAGCGGCAAGGTCCTGTGGAAGTCCGGGAGCGATTCAGCGGGATACTCGTCGCCCATCATTGCCGTCACCGGCGGAGTCCGCCAGGTCGTTCAATTCACGTTCAGCGGCGTGGTGGGGCTGCGGTCGTCCAACGGCGAGCAACTTTGGAGGTACAACAAAGTCGCCAACAACGTGGCTAACATCGCTACCCCCATCTACCAGGACCCCTACCTGTTCGTTTCTTCAGACTACGGCACAGGATGCGCTTTGCTTCGGCTCACTGCCCAAGGCCAGTCGGTGAAGGCCGAGGAGGTCTATTTCAGCCGGGAGATGAAGAACCACTACACCACGTCGGTTGTCTCCGGCGACTACCTCTACGGATACAACAGCAACATCCTGACGGCGATGAACTGGAAGACTGGGCAGGTGGCCTGGCGCGATCGCGCGGTTGGCAAGGGCCAGGTGGCGATGGCCGAAGGCCGCCTTTATCTCTACAGCGAAGACGGCGTGGCGGGTCTGGCAGAGGTGAATCCCACAGCCTACAAGGAAGTCTCCCGCTTCAGCGTGCCGCGGGGCTCCTACAACACCTGGACCACACCGGTGATTTCCGGCGGGCGGATGTACTTGCGGGAGCAAGACACTCTCTACTGCTACGACATCAAGGCAAAGTAGAATCGTCGGGTGCCTAAGAAACGAAAACAGATTGCCGTCCAGTTCCTGAAGGACCTCACTCGCAGGATCCCGTTCAACCGTTTGGTGGGCATCCGCGTGGCACGCCGGCATCGTGACGGCGTGACGCTCGAATGCGCGGTTCGCGACGAGTTGCGCAACTGGGCAGGCGTGCTGCACGGTGGAGTCACCGCCGCCATTGCCGACGTGGCCGTCGGCGTGGCCATCACCAATCACTTCCACCGGAAACGCCGGGCCACCACCACCGAGCTGAAGATCAATTACTTCCTGCCTATCCGCGACGGGAAGATCACGGCCCGCTCGCACTTGATCCGCATCGGCAAGACCCTCGTGGTCGGCCGCGTCGATCTTTTCGACTCCGAGAAGCGGCTCGCCGGGGCGGCCCTGGTCAGTTACATGTTGCTTTAGTGCGGAGGGCGGACGCGCGGGTCCGCCCCTACATCCCACAGCGTCGCCCTCCGGATCATTTCAATCCAAAGCAATACAGCGCGGTCTTCGTCCGCAGGTAGATCCTTCCATCGGCGATGGCCGGAGTGGCGTAGATCTCGTCTTCCAGGTCGTTCACCGAAAGCATCTCCTGCTCGGGACCGGCCTTGAGCACCGAGACCATGCCGCTGCGGCTGGCGAAGAACACCTTGCCGTCGGCGGCCACCGGCGAGGCATAGTAGCTGTCAACGGCGCCGCGCAGTCTCCCCTGCTTGAGCACCGCCCCGGTTTCCGGGTGGAACGTAGAGAGAACTCCGCCGTCGTTGATCATGTACAGGACGTTCTGATAGAGGAGCGTGGTGGGAAGTTGCGGGACGGCACGCTGGTATTTCCAGCGCACGCTGGAGGTGATGTCGCCGGTGCCGCTGATACGAATGGCCAGCAGACCGTTTTCCGAGGCCATGGAAGCCCGGTAGATCTCCCACTCGCGCGCGTCCATCGAGCCATCGTGGTTCAAATCGAGATAGATGAAGTACTCCTTGAGCCGTCGGTCGGAGACCACTTCCGTATCGGAGAGCCGCCCATCTTTGTTGGCGTCAAAGCGGGCCAGGGCATCGGCGAACGGTTCGATCTTCACCTGCCGCCCCGGCTCATTGTCGGGCATGTTGTAGCCGTTCACGTACACGGTGTCGCCGTACAGGACAGGACCGGACTTCATTTCAGCGGGCAGCCCGCGGACCCACCAGGTCTTCTCGCCGGTGTTGGCGGAGTAAGCGGTGAGCTGAAAAGAAGCCGGAGCCAGGATCAGGGCGGGACCCTTCGTCGGTCGATACAGCACCGGAGTGGAATGGCCGCTGATGGCCTCCGGCCGTAAGGTCTGCCAGCGCTTGCGCCCGTCCTTCTTGCCTACCGCCAGGATGTAGGAGTCGGTGCCCTGGTCGCAGACCAGCACTACTTTGTCGTCGACCAGGATCGGCGACGCGCCCATCCCATACACGTTGTTGAACGGGCCCAGCGGGGTCCGCCAGCGCTCCTTCCCATCGGCGGTGTAGGAGAGCAGCCCGAAGTCGTTGAAGAACACGTAGACGTCTTGGCCGTCGGTCACCGGGCTGGGCGAGGCCGGACTGTTCCGTTTGTCCAGTTTTTCCGTCCGCGTGCGAGGCGCTTCGCGTTTCCACAAAACTTTGCCGGTGGCGCGGTCCAGAGACAGGGTCAACAGCTTGTCCCCTTCGAAGGCGGTCAGGAAGATCCGCTCTTCGGAGAGAATCGGCGAGGAGTGCCCGGGCGACAGGTCCACTTTCCAGATGACGTTTTCGTGCGGACCGAACTTCGCCGGGAGCCCCTTCGTCTCAGCTACCCCTGAGCCATTGTGACCGCGAAAGCGCGGCCAGTCGGCCGCCTGCAACAACCCCCAACCCAAGACCAGGAAGGACAACACTAGGCGCATGGGTTCTGATTGTATCGGCTCTGGTTTCAAAAGTTGTGTTTCTCTGTGTCTGTGTATTGCGGGTCGGGTATGGGATAATCGCGGCTCTTCGATGAGCACTCTGCTTCTAGTGCGACACGGTCAGGCTGCGGCCTCCGGATCTCTGACTCCGCTGGGCGAACAACAGGCTCGCCGCTTGGCAGAGTATTGGCGGCAGCGCGAAGTACGTATCGATCAGGCCTATTCCGGCGCTCTGCCCCGGCAGCGGCAGACGGCCGCGATCGCCGGTTGGCCGGAAGCGGAACCGATGCCCGAACTGAACGAGTACGACGCCGGAGGAATCGTCGGCAAACTGGGAGCGCGACTCTCCGCCGAGGACCGTTCTTTTGCACGGCTGGTCGAGGCCTGGGAACAGGATCGCAGCAACCGCAATTTCCAGCGTCTGTTCGAGGTGGTGGTCCGCCGCTGGGTGGAAGGCACGTTGACCGACGCGGAGGTCGAGCCTTGGCCGGCATTCCACGACCGCGTTATTCGGGCGCTGCGCCGGCTGACCGCGGAAGGTCCCAGCCGGCAGGTCGCGGTGTTCACCTCAGGCGGCGTGATCGGCGCAATGGTGCAGTATGTGCTCGGCGCGCCGCAGGCTGCGGCCATTGAATTGAACTGGCGCGTTCGCAACGGCTCGCTGACGGGTCTGTTGTTCAGCGGAGGCCGCATCTCGCTGGACTACTTCAACGCCACGCCGCACTTGGGGGAGTCAGAGATCAGCTACCGGTAGGACTTTCACCACAGAGGCACAGAGGACACCGAGAAAACTAAAGGAAGCTCTACTCCATCAGATCAGGCTGTTCGGCGACGATGCGCTGGAACAGCGGCTGGAACTGGAACCAGCCGGCCATCGGCGTGCCGACCTGCTGGCAGGTCAGCGCCGCTTCCTTATCGCCAATGGGAACGGGCTTACCCGCGGCCTCGGCCATGAGCTGGCACTGGCAGGTCCGCTCCATAGTGATGAACCACCACACCGCTTCCTCGACCGTTTGCCCGACCGTCAGCAGGCCGTGATTGCGCAGGATCACCGCCTTCTTGGCGCCCAGTGACTGGGCGATCCGCTGGCCCTCTGACGTTTCGTAAACCACTCCGGTGAAGTCGGCAAACAGTGCATGATCCTGGTAGAACGCGCAGGAGTCCTGGGTCAAGGGATCGAGCAACCGGCCCAGCGACGACCAGGTCCGTCCATAGGCGGAATGAGAGTGAGCCGCGGCGACCACATCCGGACGGGCCTTGTGTACTTCGGAATGGATGGCGAACGCGGCGCCGTTGACCATGTGGTTGCCTTCCACCACTTCGCCCTTGTGGTTCACCAGGATCAGGTCGGATGCCTTGATCCTGCCGAAGTACATGCCAAAGGGGTTCACCCAGAAATGGTCGGGACGCTCCGGATCGCGGGCCGTGATGTGTCCGGCAACGCCTTCGTCGAAACCGAAGCGCGCGAACAAGCGGAAGCCCGCGGCCAACCGCTGCTTGCGATGCAACCGCTCTTCTGCCACCGTCGCGAACTTCGGGGGATAGGGGATGTTTAAGGCTGGAGCTTGCGTCGTGGCCATTGGTTCCTCACTTAGCGGTGGCGCCGCCGTCGACCACGAAGGTCTGTCCGGTAACGAAGGACGATTCCGGCGAGGCCAGGTACAGCGCCAGCCCGGCGCATTCTTCCGGCAGCCCGACGCGCGGGATGGGTTGCGTCTTCTTCAGCACCGCGACGTGCTCTTCGTTCTTCCAGAAGTATTCGCTGAAGTCGGTCTGGATCAGGCCGGGAGCCAGGGCGTTCACGCGAACGTTGTGCGGACCGAATTCGACCGCCCACGTCCGGGTCATCATCAGCAGACCGGCCTTGGTGAAGCTGTAGCACAAGCCGCCGGGCTGCGGACGCAGACCAGCGATGGAGGCGACGTTGATGACCACGCCACCACCGCGCTCGATCATCTTCGGGACGGTTAGCCGCACCAGGCGCAGGCAGGCCAGTACGTTCACTTCCAGCGTTTTCATCAGCGCGTCGTCGGTCACTTGCAGCGCCGGACCTTGGCCGATGTTGGTGCCCGAGTTGTTCACCAGGATGTCCACCGGGCCGACCTGCTTCTCGGTTTCGCGGACCAAGTTTTCCAGTTGGTCGGCCTTGCCTACGTGGCAGGCGATGGGCACGACTTTGCCGGGCAGCACAGAGAACTCCGCCACGGCGGCTTGCAGATTTTCGAGCTTCCGGCTGGCGATCACCACGTTGGCGCCGGCCTCGGCGTACCGGCGGGCAATGGCCTTGCCGATGCCGCGTCCACCGCCGGTGATCAACGCTACTTTCCCCTTCAGAATCAAGTCAGTGCTCATAAGCTCATATAACCTAGCATCCTTTTGGCGATTTCCTCGCCGCGTTCTTCCTGCAGAAAGTGGCCCGGACCTTCAATCACGTCGAAGGTCGCGCCGGGAATGAGCCTGGCCCACTTCTGGCCGGCGGCAGCCGGAAACACCGGATCGTTGTCGGAGAACATGATGTGGACCGGACCATGCCACTCCTGAAGCGCCTCGAAGCAGCGTTGCTGATCGGCGGCGTTGCCTTCATCCGGCTGGGCATAAGGAATGCACCAGGGAAAGCGACGGGGGCCGGCCTTGTAGCGTGCGTCGGGAAAGGGCGCGTCGTAGGCCGTTTCCACTCCGTCCAGATCGTGACCGGTGGTGACCAGCGAGCGCCGGACCACTCGACCGCAGGACAGGTCGTGCTGGCTCAGGGCATACCCGCGCCAATTGAGCAGTCCCTCGCTGGGCGTCGAGCCTTCCTGGTACAGCCAGGTATTCAGGATCACCAGGCGCCGGAAGCGCTCGGGCATATCCACGGCTTGGCGCAGGCCGATGGGTCCGCCCCAGTCTTGGACCACCAAAGTGATCTCCTGCAGGTCGAGCGCCTCGATCAGCGAACGGATTGATTCCACGTGCCGCTCGACGACGTACCATTCATCTTCCTCGACTTTGTCGCTCTTGCCGAATCCGATGAAGTCGGGCGCGACCGCGCGGTACCCGGCCGCAGTCAGGAGCGGGATCATCTTGCGATACAGGTAGCTCCAGGTAGGCTCGCCGTGCAACAGGAGCACCGGTGCGCCTGCGCCTTCGTCCACGTAGTGCATCCGCATGCCTTTCCAGTGGTGGTATTGCGGAGCAAAGGGATAGTCAGGCAGGAAGACAAAGCGATCTTCGGGTGTGCGTAGGATGTTCATCTTTACGCCTTTGCGTCTTTGCGCGAAACAAATTCTTCCCTGAGCCGGAACTTCTGAATCTTTCCGGAAGCTGTTTGCGGGAAGGCGTCCACGAACTCCACGTGCTTGGGAACCTTGAATCGTGAGAGGCGCTCGCTCACAAACTTCCGCACTTCCTCGGACTCGGCCGACTCGCCGGCCCTCAACCGGATGGCCACAGCGACGTCCTCTCCGAAGAATGAGTCCGGCACCCCGTAAACGGCGGCATCGCTGACGGCGGGGTGCGTCCGCAACACCTCTTCGATCTCTTTGGGAGAGATGTTCTCCCCGCCGCGGATGATCAACTCCTTCAGGCGTCCGGTGATGCTCACGTAGCCTTCCTCATCCATAGTAGCCAGGTCTCCGGATCGCAGCCATCCCTCCGGAGTGATTGCCCGGGCGGTCGCCTCCGGATCGCGGTAGTAGCCTTTCATGATGTTGTAGCCCCGGGCCCACAACTCGCCCTGTTGTCCGCGCGGCAATTCTTCGAGCGTGGTGGGATCGACGATCTTGACTTCAACACCGGGCAAGGCTTTGCCCACGGTGGTCAGACGTTTTTCGAGCGGTTGAGTCACATCGGTCTGAGTAATGGCCGGGGACGCCTCGGTCAGGCCGTAGGCGATAGTCATTTCCGGGATATGCATCCCGGTCATGACCCGCTGCATCAGGCTGACCGGGCAAAGCGCACCGGCCATGATTCCGGTGCGCAGGCTGGTCAGGTCGAAGCGCTGGAACTCCGGGTGTTCCACTTCGGCCAGAAACATCGTGGGCACGCCATAGACCGCGGTGCAGCGTTCGTTGTGGATGGTCTGGAGGACTACCAGTGGATCGAACGCCTCCACCAGCACCATCGTCGACCCATGCGTGAAGCAGCCCAACACACCGATCACGCATCCAAAGCAGTGAAACAAGGGAACGGGCACGCAGACCCGGTCTGCGGGCGTGTAGTTCAAGACCTGGCCCAGGTCACAACCGTTGTTCACGATGTTGCGGTGGGTGAGCATCACACCTTTGGGAAAGCCGGTCGTCCCGGAGGTGTATTGCATGTTGATGACGTCGTCCAGCGCCTGCGGCTCAAATGCGATTGCCGGG
>CAYPHP010000009.1:0-18083 GCA_964410045.1 uncultured Acidobacteriota bacterium
CGGGTCGATGGGCCAGGACCTCGCTGGGCTCGGCGGTCCAGCAGTCGGCCAACTCGGGCCGTCCGCCGGTATCGCAGACGTCCTTGCACCAGCGCGTGACCGCAACCAGGCTGTCGCCGGCGCCCAGCGCCAGCACCAACTCGGTCGCGCTTGGGGCCAGTGAGACGATTCGGTGAAACATTGGGAAGCCTCATTCTAATGTAAGCTGTCGTCTTGATGAGCCCGCAGTTGCTCGACCACTTCCAGAACCCGCGCAACGCCGGTGAAGTGCCGGGCGCCGACATCGTCGTCGAGGTCTCGAATCCGGTGTGCGGCGATGTCTTAAAGTTATGGTTGAAGACTGACGGCGAGCGTATTGAAAAAGCGGGGTTCAAGTGCCGGGGCTGTGTGGCATCGATAGCCTGCGGCTCGGCGCTGACCGAGCTGCTCACTGGCCGCACACTCGCCGAGGCGCTGGCGTTGACCGCCGCCGACCTCGAGCAGGCTGTCGGGGGACTGGATCAGGCCAGCAAGCATGCCGCAGAGTTGGCGGTGGATGCAGTTCGAAAATTGAGGTGAACATGAAAAGGGTCCTGCTTGGCGTTGTGGCGTGTCTGTCGTTGTTTGGCGCTGACGTTCCGCCCGGAGCGCAGCGGTGGTGGGCGCACGTCCAATTCCTGGCTGACGACCGCCTGCAAGGCCGCGATACCGGCAGTGAAGGACACCGTCTAGCCGCCGAATACGTGGCCGCACAGTTCCAGAAGGCCGGACTGCAGCCGGGCGGCACAACGGGCTACGTGCAGCCGGTGAAGTTCCACACCCGGCGGATCCTCGAAGACAAGTCCAGCCTGGCGCTGGTCCGCGACGGCAAGGTCGAGACGCTCACGTTGGGAGACGATGCCAACATCGGCGTGCGCTCCGACCCTGCTCCTTCGCTCGAAGCGCCGCTGGTTTTTGCCGGATACGGCTTCGTGGTCCCCGAGATGAAGCACAACGATCTGGCTGGCCTCGACCTGAAGGGAAAGGTCGTCGTGTATCTCACCGGTTCGCCGTCCAACATTCCCGGACCGTTGCGAGCGCACTATCAGTCGGTGGGAGAACGCTGGAAGTTTCTGAGGGCGGCCGGCGCGGTGGGGACGGTGACCATCCAGAACCCCAACAACACCGACGTGCCGTGGGCGCGCTCGACGCTGTCGCGGACCAAACCGGCCATGAGCCTGGCCGATCCGGAACTCGAGGAACCCTCCGGCCGGCTCTCCGTCACCGCGAACGCGGCGCGGGCGGAGAAGTGGTTCACAGGCTCCGGCCACACCTTTAGGGAGATTCTGGCGCTGGCGGACCAAGGCAAACCGCTTCCGACTTTTCCGCTGCCGGCCTCGATTCGCTCTCAAATCAGTGTGGAGCGCGGCGAGGTGGAGTCTCAAAACGTGGTCGGGATTCGCCCGGGCAGCGACCCCAAGCTGAAGGACGAGCACGTAGTCATCTCGGCGCATCTTGACCACGTCGGCGTGGGCACGCCCATCAACGGCGACGGCATCTACAACGGGGCTATGGACAACGCCTCCGGTGTCGCGGCGCTGATGGAAATCGCCGCAGCGCTGCATGACGCAAAGGCGCAGACCAAGCGGTCATTGGTCTTCGTGGCCGTAACTGGGGAGGAGAAAGGCCTGGCCGGCTCGCGTTACTACGCCGCCCATCCTACCGTGAAGGGGACTCTGGTGGCGAACCTGAACATGGACATGTTCCTGCCACTGTTTCCGTTGAAGCTGCTGCTGGCTTTGGGAGCCGAGGAATCCGATCTCGGCGATCGCCTGCGCGAAGTGCTGCGTCCGCGCGGCATCGAGTTGCAGCCCGATCCCGAGCCGCAACGCAATCGCTTTATCCGCAGCGATCAATACAGCTTCATCCGCAAGGGAATTCCATCGCTGGCGTTCAAGGTCGGGTATACGAAAGATTCCAAGGAAGCCGAGATCTCGCGCAAGTGGACCCAGGAGCGCTACCACGGTCCCACGGACGACTTGAAACAGCCCATGGACCTGCAAGCCGCCGCGGATTTCTGCGGCACGCTCAGCGCGCTGGCGGTGAACATCGCCAATCATCCGCAGCGTCCGCGCTGGAAAGAGGAGAGCTTCTTCAAGCGATTCGCGAAGTAGGATTCGGATTAGCCACAGAGGCACAGAGGCACGGAGACGGAACACGGCGCGTGTTATCCTTGCTTCTTCATGCGCTACGGCTTCGTCCTCGATCAACGCAAGTGCATCGGCTGCCATGCGTGTACCGTAGCGTGCAAGGCGGAGAACCAGGTGCCGGTGGGCAGCTTTCGCACTTGGGTGAAGTACCTTGAGAAGGGCGAGTATCCCAACTCGCGGCGGCACTTCGCGGTCCTGCGGTGCAATCACTGCGACAACGCGCCTTGCGTGAAGATCTGCCCGACCAAGGCTCTGCATACGCGCGCCGACGGCATCGTGGACCTGGACGGCGATCGCTGCATCGGCTGTCAGTCGTGCATGCAAGCTTGTCCCTATGACGCCATCTACATACATCCCGATCTGGGCACGGCGCAAAAATGCCACTACTGCGCGCATCGCGTGGAACGCGGCTTGGAGCCGGCCTGCGTGATCGTGTGTCCGGTGCAGGCGATCGTGCCGGGCGATCTCGACGATCCGCGCGCGGAGATCTCGCAACTGGTGAGCCTGCTGCCCGCCCAAGTGCGCAAGCAGGAGCAGGGAACCCAGCCCAAGGTTTTTTACCTTGGAGCGGAGCAGGACGCCATCGCCGCGGGCACCGGTAACGCCGACATTCCCGCATCCTACCTGTGGGCCGAAGGACCGGCGGAAATCCTCCAGCACCTCGCCGCGCCGGAGCAGCTTCCGGCGTCACGCGAGGTCTACAACGTGGCGCACGCCAAGCCGTGGGGCTGGCACATTTCGGCCTACCTATGGACCAAATCCATTGCCGCCGGAGTGGTGATGGTCGCAGCGTCATGGCTGTTGAACCGCTGGGACCGCTGGCCGTCGTTGCCCGCCTCCGACCTGCTGGCCCGGACCGTCCCGCTGATCAGCATTTTCTTCCTGGCGATCACGCTCGGCTTGCTGGTGTTTGACTTGAAGCGTCCGGAGCGCTTCTGGCGTTTGCTGCTGACGCCCAACTTCTCGTCGTGGCTGGTGTGGGGCGGATACATCCTCGGAGCGTTCGGCGCCGCGATGGCCCTCTGGTGGGTGTGGGCGTCGCCGCCACCGATCTTGCTGGCCGTAGGCGGGGTCTTGGGACTGGGCGCGGCGGGCTACAGCGCGTTCCTATTCGCTCAGGCTGAGGGCCGCGACTTCTGGCAGAGTCCGCTGGTTCTGCCGCATCTGTTGGTCCAGGCCGTGGTGGCTGGCGCCGCGTTCCTGCTGGCCTGGACCCAATTCACCGGCAGCGAGGTCCCCGAGGGTTTGGAGAATTGGCTGACCGGCGGACTGGCCGCGCACCTGCTGATGATGTTTGGCGAGATGGCCATGCCGCACACCAATCGCGATTCCGCATTGGCCGTCCAGCACATCACCCGCAAACGCGGATCGCTGTTCTGGTCGATGGTGGTAGCCGTTGGCGCCGTGCTGCCGTTTCTGGGAATCAATCTAATCAGCGAGCCGGCTTACGGGATCTCGAGCCTGGCCGCGCTCGCCGGTCTCTATTGCTATGAACATCTCTGGGTGGAAGCGGGTCAAGCCGCGCCGCTCAGTTGAAGGAGCCCATGGACGTTTATCCGCCTTACGCGCCGTTATCCGCGTACCCGCAACCCGAGCAGTGGGACGACTGGGTGGAGTACGAATCCACGGCCTGGCCGCGCAAAGTGGAGAAGCACTATTTCCTCGTCCCGACCACATGCTTCAACTGCGAGGCGGGATGCGGGCTGCTGGCTTACGTCGACAAAGAGACTCTGACGGTCCGCAAGTTTGAAGGCAATCCGGTGCACCCCGCGAGCCGGGGGAGAAACTGCGCCAAGGGCCCTGCCACCATCAACCAGATCCAAGATCCGGAGCGGATTCTGTATCCGCTGAAGCGAAAGGGTCCGCGCGGCTCGGGCGAGTTCGAGCGAACCACATGGGACGAAGTATTGAACGACATTTCCGGACGAATCCGCAAAGCGCTCCAGGAGAATCGCCGCAATGAAGTGATCTACCACGTGGGCCGTCCGGGGCACGACGGATACATGGACCGCGTGTTGCAGTCGTGGGGCGTGGATGGCCACAACAGCCATACCAACATCTGTTCGTCGTCGGCGCGGCTGGGTTATGAGTTGTGGCAAGGGCACGACCGGCCGTCGCCCGATCACGCCCACGCCCGCTTCATCCTATTGCTGAGTTCGCACCTCGAAACCGGACACTACTTCAATCCGCACGCGCAGCGGATCATCGAAGCCAAGATGAAAGGGGCGCGGATCGCCTGCATCGACGTGCGTCTTTCGAACACCGCCTCGCAAGCCGATTACTGGATCTCGCCGTGGCCGGGCAGTGAGTCCGCGCTGTTGCTGGCCGTGGCCCGCGAGCTGCTCGAATCGGATCGTGTGAATCATCACTTCCTGCGCCGGTGGGTCAACTGGCAGGAGTATCTGCGCGACCGCGCGCCCAGCGAGCCGCAGACCTACGAGAACTTCCTGGTCCACTTGAAGAAGCTGTACGCCGAGTACACTCCGGAGTTTGCGGCGCAGGAATGCGGGATCGCCCCGGAGATGGTGGGCCGCTTGGCCGACGACATCGTCACGGCTGGAACGGCATTCGCCAGTCACGTCTGGCGCAATACCGCGGCGGGTAACCTCGGCGGCTGGCAGGTGGCGCGAGCGCTGGAGTTCCTGCATGTGCTCACCGGTAGCGTCGGGACCCAGGGCGGGTTGCTGCCCAACGGCTGGAACAAGTTTGTACCGGCGCCGTTTTCGAAGCCCGCCCCTCAGAAGACCTGGAATGAATTGTTGTGGCCTGCCGAGTATCCGCTCTCGCATCACGAGATGAGTTTCCTAATGCCTCACCTGCTCAAGGAAGGGCGCGGACACGTGGACGTCTATTTCACGCGGGTCTACAACCCGGTGTGGACCAACCCGGACGGCGCCACCTGGATCGAGACGCTGCAAGACGAGTCACTGGTGGGTCTGCACGCCGCGCTTACACCGGTGTGGAGCGAGACCGCGCTGTTTGCCGACTACGTGCTGCCGATGGGCATGGGCGGCGAGCGGCACGACATCCAAAGTCAGGAGACCCATGCCGGACGCTGGATCGCGTTCCGCCAGCCGGTGCTGCGCGTGGTCGCGGAGAAGCTGGGCAAGCCGGTGCGCTTCACCCACGAGGCCAATCCCGGCGAGGTTTGGGAAGAAGATGAGTTTTGGATCGAGCTTTCCTGGCGCATCGATCCGGACGGCTCGTTGGGGATTCGGAAACACTACGAATCGCCTTACCGGCCCGGCGAGAAGATTACGGTGGTGGAGTACTACCGCTGGATCTTCGAGAACAGCGTGCCCGGACTTCCGGAACGTGCCGCCCGCGAGAATCTCACGCCGCTGGAGTTCATGCGCAAATACGGCGCTTACCAAGTCCCCGGCGAGACCACGCTCCAGCACTTCCGTCCATTGACGGAGCAGGAGAAGGCCGGGGCAACGCCGGACGTCGACGGCGTGCTGCGCAAGGCCGACGGGCAAGGCGTCGGGTTGGTGGTGGACGGCGCGGTGGTGGCCGGGTTCCCGACGCCATCGCGGCGCCTGGAGTTCTTCTCGACGACGATGCGCGACTGGAAGTGGCCGGAGTTTGCGGTGCCCGGCTACATCCGCAGCCATGTCCACACCAGCCGCCTGGCGCGCGAGAAGAATGAGTTTGTCCTGGTTCCCACTTTCCGCCTGCCGACGCTGATCCACACCCGCTCCGGCAACGCCAAGTGGCTGAATGAAATCTCCCACCGCAATCCCGTGTGGATCCATCCGCAGGACGCCCAGCGGCTCGGCGTGCGCAATGGCGGACTGCTGCGCCTCTCCACCGACATCGGTTATTTCGTCAACCGCGCCTGGGTCACCGAGGGAATGAAGCCCGGCGTGGTGGCCTGCTCCCACCATCTGGGCCGATGGACGCTGTTCCGCGATAAAGGCGAGCGCTGGTCCGCGGCGCAGGTTGAGTTCGAGCGCAAAGACGGCACGCTGATGATGCGCCAGAAGGAAGGCCTGAAGGCTTTCGAGTCGAAGGATCCCGATTCGAGCCGCATCTGGTGGAGCGACGCCGGCGTCCACCAGAACCTGACCTTCCCGGTGCATCCCGATCCCATCAGCGGGATGCATTGCTGGCATCAGAAGGTCACTGTGGAAAAGGCCCGCGACGGCGATCGCTACGGCGACGTCTTCGTGGACACGAAAAAGTCCATGTTAATTTTCCGGGAATGGCTGAAGTTGACGCGGCCGGCGCCGGGTCCTGGAAATCTGCGCCGTCCGCTGTGGTTCCCTCGGCCCGTCAAGCCCGAGACCGCGGCATACCAAATGCCAGGGAAATAGGAGACCTTTATCCTTCTGATCCAGGTGGACAATTTGATTATTCCGCCGCCCTTGTCGGGGGCGGAATACGTCGGCCAGTTTGAAGCCGCCGGACTGAACGAGGAGGACCGGGCGGCGCTGGCCGCGGCCCGGGAGCAGGGTCAAGGTCCGGAGGAAGACGAGTCCGCGCCGCTTCCCGGCGGGGACGAGGTTCCTGCCGGGCTGCAGCATCTGTTCAAGAAACATTTCCGCCAGGGGCGATTCCTGATCGCCACGGATGCGGAGGGCGCGGCGGCACGGGTAATCCGTGACCTGGGCTTCGCCGCGTTCGTCAACTCGCCGGCCGCGTTCATTTCCACCATTCACGTCCGCGACGTCGATCAGATGACACTGATGCAGGCGTCCGCGCTCACCGAGTGGTACGCCGAGGTCGACACCCCGGTGGGGAAAGTCTTCGGCCTGCACTATCCCTCAAGTTGGATCAATCTTCCCGCGCCGGTCGAGGATCCTGCGGAGAATCCCGTGACCGCCATCCTCAAGCGGATCATGCTGAACAGCTCGCCGCTGGTGAGTGTGGACCGCCACTTTCCCGAGATGCATTCCGACATCCGCTGGGTCACGCCACAGACGCAACTGCGCATCGACCTGGAAGGCGAACCGGCGGTGACCGACGTGGCCACGGCCATCGACATGGCTAATGCCGTCACCGGCCAGCATTTGAAGATCCGCCGCATCAGCGGAGGAGATTTGTTGCTGGCCGAAGCCTGCCGGCCGCTATTTCCAGATTTCTTCTAGAGGATCACATGCAAGATCGCCAAAGAGTCTCGTCAGGGACCAAGTGGGAGCCGGTGGTCGGCTACAGCCGCGCTATGCGAGTGGGAAACCGGATCTGGGTGTCCGGCACAACCGCGACCGACGCGGCGGGCAACAGCGTGGTTGAAGGCAATGCCTATGCCCAGGCCGTGCAGACGCTCAAGAACATCGAGCGCGCGTTGAAGCAGGCTGGCGCGGGCATGGAGCATGTGGTCCGCACGCGCATGTTCGTCACCGACATCACCCGATGGGAAGAAGTGGGCCGCGCGCACGGCGAAGTCTTTGGCGAAGTCCGGCCGGCGACCAGCATGGTGGAAGTCAGCCGCCTGATTGATTCGCGAATGCTCGTGGAGATCGAGGCGGAAGCGGAACTCTAGGGGACTACTTCACCGGCGCAGTCAGCAGGATCTTTCCACTGGGTGCATTGACACCGCCGGGCGGCTCCTCGGTGATGGCGATCTGCCGAATGGTCGTGACCGCGATTGATTCTTCCCACAGATGCAAGGCGTGACCGAGGGAATCGGGACTGAATACGCCGGCCGGAGTGGGCGCCGTCTGATCTTTGGTAAAAAGCCACAACTGATAGGTACGGCCTTCAGGAGGCTTGGGAAGGTCGGCAGCCACAAGCAGGAGGCCGTGCGGGTGGAGATAGGCCACTCCGGAAAACTCTTTGGACCCGAACCGAACCACTTGCGTACCGGCATTGGGAATCCGCAGGATGGCGCCCTGCACCCAGGCCAGCCGGTAGAGAAGCTGTAACTCGCGATCCCGTTGCTGGGCGGCCGCGATGCGCAGCGCCTCGGCCTCCCGGTTGAGCGAACGTACCTCCGTGAACAGCCCGATGGAGATGATCAGCAGCGCAACGGCGGCCACCACGCTTACCGGGAATCCCAGCCGCCAGAGCACGGTCTGCCAAAACGACATTTCCTTGGGCTGCGCCAAGGTAATGGCCCGCAAAACGTCGGAACGCAGATGCTCGGGTGGCTCTTCCTGCGGCACTGTCAAGGCCAGATATCGCGCCAGCCACCGGGTGCGCGCTACGCCGTCGGTACACGTCTTACAGCCGATGGCCAGATGCTCATCCAGGTCGGCGCGATCGGCCGGCTCGGCCACGCCAAAGACGTACAACTCGTGTTTGTCGCGCAACTCCTCGCAGGTCATGCCGGCATCACCGTCCACAGAGCTTGCAGCGCCTTGCCATGCCAGTTCTGCACCGAACGTAGCGGCAGTTCCAAGCGCTCGGCGATCTCGCTTTGAGTCAAGCCTTCGAAGAAGGCCATCTCTAGAGCTTTACGATGCGTCGACGGCATCTCGGCCAGCGCCTTCGCCAGCCGCTGGGTGACTTCGACGTAGGAAACCACGGGGTGAGACGCCAGCCAAAGATGTGCCTCAGGGGATTCCGGCATGGGAGTCCAGCTATCGGACTCGATCCCCAAGCGTGACCGAAGCTGCGCGATGGCCCGGTTCCGGGTGACGGCCAGCAACCAGGCGATCAGGTCGCCGCGGTGGGGGTCAAAGGCCCCCGCGCAGTGCCATAGCCGGATGAAGACGTTCTGAGTCACTTCCTCGGCTTCGTGATGGTCGTCCAGAATACGTTGGGCTAGGGAAAAAACCAGCGACCCGTATCGGTCGAAGAGCCGCCCCAAGGCCCTTTGGTCGCCGCGAGCGGCGGCGGCCACGTCGCCCCAATCACGGCGGCGTTTCTCGCCGGGTGCGAACACCTTTGCCCGGACCGATCCTAAGGCCACACCGACCAGTAAGTAGTCCCAAGGGCTCATAAATGACCCATGATGATCCGGATGCTATCACGCCGCGCTGGGAGCGGCTATTTGCGGGATACAAACGCGGTAACAGCGGCGCGAAACTCCGCCGTGGTTACGTTGCGCATCTGGGCTTCGGCTTCGGCCTGGAGTTGCGCTGCAAAACTGCGTCCTTCCGAGCTCTGCAGCAGCGCCTTCAGTTCCCGCAAGGCATGAGGCGAATAGGCTGCCAGCCGCGCCGCCCATTCCCGAGCCTTGGCCAAGTGCTGTCCGTTTTCCACTAGATCGTGAATCGCGCCCCATTCGAGAGCTTTCTTGGCGTTTATGGTCTCGCCGGTCATGGCCAGGTAAGCGGCGCGCGAGGCGCCGACCGCGCGCGGCAGCAGCCAGGTGGATCCGCCGTCTGGGGAAAGCCCGATCTTGACGAAGGCTTGGCTGAACACGGCGTCTTCGGAAGCCACGCGCAGATCGCAGGCGAGTGCCAAACTCATGCCTGCGCCGACGGCCGGTCCGTGGATCGCCGCCACCACGGGCTTCGGCAGTTCGTAGAACCGGGTCATCAACTCGTGGAAGGTATGCAGCGATTCCATCGGATTGGGCGGCGCCGAACCGGAAGCCATAGCGGCGAGCTTGGCGGCCATGGCCTTGATGTCGCCGCCGGCGCAGAAGCCCCGCCCGGCACCTGTCAGCACCAGAACGCGCACGGAAGCATCGGCCACCGCCGCGTCAAGCGCGCGTCCCAGGTCCTGATGCAATTCCGGGTTCAAGGCGTTCAGCGCCTCTGGCCGGTTCAGTGTCACCGTGGCTACGTTGCTTTCCACTTCATACAGAACGGTCTTCAGATCCATAGGCGGCAATCATAACGCAGACGGTGTACCATGAGCCTTTGAAGCGCTGGCGCTCCAACTTCTACACCGCCGTCTGGACCGGGAAACCATGATCCGCGCCTCCGGGTGGGACCCCGAGGCCTCCGTTGCCGATGAAACCACAGATCAACACAGATGAACACGCATCTGGGCAGGGGATCGGAACGTCTCAGGTCTTATTGACGTGCTGGAACGTATCGTTCTTTCAGGATGGAGTCGCTACCTTGGAGCGCGGCGGCTTGCCGCCGCCTTGGCCAATGCGGAAACGAACTCCTGCTCGGGCTGCAATACCTTCCAACATGGCCGTGGCATCAGCCCTCGACTCCAGTAAGCTATCGAGCAAGAAATGGATGGCGTGCCAATGCGCGAAGGGCAACTTCGCAATCCAGCGCTGTGGATCGCCGGTGGCGTGCTCCTGCTGCACCTCTGGACCGCGCCGCGCTACGGGTACTTCGGTGACGAGCTGTACTTCTTGGCCTGCGGGGAACACCTGGATTGGGGCTACGTCGACCAGCCGCCGCTGATCGGGCTGGTCTCGTGGCTCGTCCGGCACACGCTGGGCACGTCGTTGCTGGCGATCCGTTCGGTGTCCGCGGTGTGTGCGGCTTTGCTGGTCTGGCTCACCGCGCGGATCGCCGCCGAACTGGGCGGCGGACGCTTCGCCCAATCGCTTGCGGCGTTGTGCGCGGGATTTGGCGGCGTTTATCTGGTGATCGGCTATCTCTTCACCATGAACGCCTTCGAACCGCTGCTTTGGATGGGCTGCGCCTACGTGCTGATCCGAATCGTGAAGACCGGCAACCAACGGCTCTGGTTGTGGTTCGGGCTGCTGGCGGGCGTCGGCTTACAAAACAAGTACTCGATGGGGGTGTTTGGTGCCGCCGTCGTCGTGGCGCTGCTGTTGACTCCGGAGCGCAAGGCGTTTCGCGAAAAGTGGATCTGGCTGGCTGGCGCGCTGGCGTTGCTGATCTTCCTGCCGAACATCGTCTGGAACATCCGCCACGGCTGGCCGTTCCTGGAACTGATGCGCAACATCCGGGAAAGTGGTCGCGATGTAAAGTTGCCGCCACTCCAGTTCCTGGTCCAGCAGATCATGGTGATGAACCCCGGAACGTTCCCGGTGTGGCTTGCGGGATTGGCCTGGCTGTTCTTTTCGCGCGACGGCCGTACGTTTCGCGTGTTGGGGTGGACCTTTGTCACTGTCTTCGCGGCGTTCCTCATGCTTTCGGGAAAGGACTACTACATTGCGCCGGCCTATCCCATGGTCCTGGCGGCGGGCGGCGTGGCTATCGAGCGGCTGACGGCGCATCGCGGACGGCTCTGGATCCGCGCCGTCCCGGTAGGGTTTCTGCTGGCGTTCACCGCCTACCTCTTGCCGTTGGTCCTGCCTGTGCTTCCGGTAGAGACGTATCTGGCGTACCAGGAAAAGATGCCGGTGAAACCCGAGGCCAGTGAAAAGAGTCATCGCGCCGCGTCGTTGCCTCATCATTACGCCTGGCAGTTCGGGTGGGAAGAGATGGTCGCTGCCGTCGCGGACGCCTACAAGAAGCTGTCGCCAGAAGAGCGCAAGCACGCGGCCATATTCGGCGACAATTACGCCGAGGCTGGAGCCATCGATTTGTTTGGACCGAAGTATGCATTGCCCAAGGCCATCGGCGGCCATCAGAGCTACTTCCTCTGGGGTCCGCGCGATTACAGCGGCGAGGTCCTCATCGTGATCGGATCTTCCTTGAGCGACTTGGAAACCAAGTGTGACAAAGTCGAGGTGGCCGCGAACCTCCACCATCCCTACGGCGCGGTCTGGGAGAATGGTCCGGTGTTGGTGTGCCGCGGGTTGAAGGGCACCCTGCAGCAGATGTGGCCCAAAGTGAAGAACTGGGACTGAACCTATGCCCTTCGGACGCTACTTCGAAGAAGTAACCGTCGGCGAGCGCGTCAAGCACTGGCCGGGACGCACTATTACCGAGTTCGACGACACACTCTTCAGTCTGCTCTCGATGAATCAGCATCCGCTGCACATTGACGAGCACTACGCGCGCGGCACCCAGCATGGGCAGCGATTGGTCGAAGGTCCGCTGGTGATCAGCTTGGCCGTCGGCTTGACGCAAGCGGACCTGGCCGGACGCAGCGTCGCGGTCCTGGAGTTTCGCGACATCCAGCATCTGGGCCCGGTGTTTCACGGCGACAGCATCTACGCGGAGTCCGAGGTGACTGCCATGCGTGACGATCCTACCCGGCCTGGATGCGGGCTGGTGACCATCGAGACCACGGCATCGAACCAGCGCGGCGAGCCGGTCTTGAGCATGAAGATGACCATAGTCGTACCGAGACGGGGGTGAACAGGTGTTCGAGCCAAAACAAGAGCAAGCGCTGATCGTTCAGACCATCCGCCGGTTCGCGGAAAAGGAAGTCCGTCCCGTGGCGTCGGAGATGGAGCATCGCAACGAGTACCCGCACGCACTCGTGGAGCAGATGAAGAAGCTGGGGCTGTTCGGACTGAACACTCCGGAGGAGTACGGCGGCGCCCCGGTCGATTCCACAACCTTCGTCAGGATCTTCGAGGAATTGTCGCGCGCCTGGATGGGACTTGCTGGTGTGCTCGGGACGCACCTCGTAATGTGCGATGTGCTGGCGCGATTCGGGACTGCTGAACAGAAGCGGCGCTTCCTGCCCGCTCTAGCGACTGGAGAAAAGCGCGGCGGCATCTGCCTCTCCGAGCCAAACGCAGGGAGCGATCTGCAAGCCATCACCACCAGCGCGCGGCGCGACGGCGAGGTCTATCGGGTCAACGGCTCGAAGATGTGGGTCACCAACGGTCGTCACGGAAATGCGTTCCTGTTGCTGGCCAAGACCGATCCAGCGGCGCAACCAGCGCACCAAGGCATGAGCGCGTTCCTGATCGAGAAGGGAAGCGCGGGATTGTCCGTCGGACGCGACATCGACAAGTTGGGCTACAAGTCTGTCGAGACTTGCGAGCTGCACTTCGACGAATTTCCCGTTCCTGCGGCGAATCTGATCGGTGGAGTGGAAGGCCAGGGATTCAAGCAAGTGATGACCGGCTTGGAAAGCGAGCGCATCAACGTGGCCGCGCGAGGACTTGGTTTAGCGCAGGCCGCCTTGGAAGACGCGATTCGATACGCTCAGGTCCGCGTGGCGTTTGGCAAACCGATCTGCGAGCACCAGTCGATCCAGATCAAACTTGCCGATATGGCCACCAAGATCGAGGCCGCGCGTCTGCTGACGTACTCGGCGGCTCAGAAGCGGGATTGTGGCGAGCGTAGCGACCTGGAAGCGGGCATGGCCAAACTGTTCGCTACCGAGACCGCCGCAGAGGTGAGCCTGGAAGCTATGCGCATTCTGGGCGGCAATGGATACTCGAAGGACTTCGCCGTGGAGCGCTATTACCGGGACGCCCCGCTTCTGCTGATCGGCGGCGGAACCAACGAGCTGCAGCGGCTGATCATCGCTCGCGGGCTGCTGCAGAAGTATCCGGTGGACCCAGGTGGCGCGAGATGAGCTTTGGACGCTACTTCGAAGAGTTCCGGGCCGGGGTGATCTACAAACACTGGCCCGGCCGGACCATCACCGAGCACGACAACACTTGGCACGCGCTGCTCTCCATGAATCAGAATCCCGTGTACATCGATGTCCACCACAGCCGTGCCCTGGGCAGCGATCGACTGCCGGTGATCCCATCGCTGATCTTTAGCCTGGCGGTCGGCATGAGCGTGGCCGATACCAGCGGCAAGACCATCGCCAATCTCGGATATGATTTCGTCAGCTTTGAGCGGCCGTTGTATTTGGGTGATTCGCTCTATGCCGAGTCGGAAGTGCTGGAAGTGCGCGAGTCGAAGAGCAAGCCGGACCGCGGACTGGTCCACGTGGAAACGCGAGCCTACAACCAGGGCGGCGAGCGGGTGATGGTCTTGCGCCGCCGTTTCCTGGCGCCCAAACGGCCCGTCGATCAAGCTGGCCAAGGAGATCGATCATGAAAAAGCTGGTTCTGCTGTGCGTCGTGCTGGCGCTGCCGCTGGCCGCGCAGGATCGAGCAAAGCTGAAGGGCAGCTATCGCCTGTCGCGGGGCGGCTGGACCTACGTCCACCTGGAAGGCGCGCCCGAGCGGATCGGCTACCAACACGGCTACATTCTGGCCGTGGAAATTGGTGACCTGTTGCGGGTGCTCAAGCCGCTCCAGAAGCAGATCACCAAGCGGGATTGGAACTTCTACCGCGAAGCCGCGGAGCGGATGCTGTGGCCCAAGATCGACGCCGAATACCAGAAGGAGTTGGATGGGATTGTAGCTGGAGCCCGAGCGCACGGACTGAGAGTGGACCGCTGGGACATCGTGGCGCTGAATGCCCTGGAAGAATTGCCGTATTACTACGTGCCCTGGCTGGAGAAGACGCAAGGCAAGCAGGCATCGGTCAAGAATCCCGGAAGTTGTAGCGCCTTCGTCGCCACCGGGAGCCACACTCGCGGCGGGCAGATCGTGATGGGGCACAACAACTGGACCAACTACATAGTGGGACCGCGCTGGAACATCATTTACGACATCGTGCCGGAACGCGGTCATCGCATCTTGATGGACGGCCTGCCCGGAGTGATCGCCAGCGATGACGACTTCGGGGTGAACAGCGCGGGCATCATGATCACCGAGACCACCATTACCGGCTTCGAGCTGTTCGACCCGGAGGGCTCGCCGGAGTTCTTTCGCGCCCGTAAGGCCATGCAGTACAGCAACTCCATCGACGACTTTGTGCGCATCATGCTCGATCGCAACAATGGGGGCTACGCTAACGACTGGCTGATCGGTGACAACAAGACCGGCGAGATCGCCCTGTTCGAGTTGGGCTTGAAAGAGCACAGCGTCCGTCGCACCAAAGACGGCTACTTCGTGGGGTCCAACTTTCCCGTGGATCCCAAGCTGATCGCGAAGGAAACCAACTTCGACGTGAACAACAAGGCCAGCTCGCCCAATGCGCGGCGCACGCGCTGGGAGCAGTTGATGGCCGAGCACAAAGGCAAGATCGACGTGGAGATCGGCAAGCGCATGGAATCCGATTCCTTCGACGTGATCGAGAATCGCGCCGGGCCCACGGAGCGGAGCTTGTGCGGCGCGGTGGAGTACAGTCCGCGGGGGATTCCGGAGTGGGGCTGGGGCAAGTTTTTCCCCGGCGGCACGGTTCAGGCCAAAGTCATTGACGGGGAGTCTGCGAAGAAGATGCAGTTCTGGGCGGCAGCCGGACGCCCCTGCGGTCCGCCGTTCGTCGCCGCAGGCTTCCTCAAGGCCCATCCCGAGTACAGTTGGGCCCGCGGCCTGCTGCGCGACATGAAGCCTTCACCATGGACGCTGTTCTGGAGCGCCATGCGGCCTGGCCAATCGAGATGACTAAGGTCCGCTGGGGAGTGTTGGGCGTTGCCAAGATTGCCGTAGAGAAAGTGATTCCGGCGATGCAGAAGGCGCAGCTCTGCGAGATCGCCGCCATCGCCTCACGCGATGCAGCCAAGGCCCAGCAGGCCGCCGCGAAGCTGGGCATCCCCAAGTCGTACGGCTCCTACGAGGCGCTCCTGGCAGATTCGCACATCGATGCTGTCTATATTCCGTTGCCGAACCACCTGCACGTGCCCTGGTCCATTCGCTGCGCCGAGGCGGGGAAGCATGTGCTGTGCGAGAAACCGATCGGGCTCAATGCGGGCGAAGTCCGCGAACTGATCCAGGTACGCGATCGAACGCGAGTGAAGATCGGCGAGGCCTTCATGGTGCGGACTCACCCACAGTGGCTACGGGCGCGGGAGTTGGTGCGGGCCGGGCGTATCGGCGACCTCCGCGTGATCGCCGGCTTCTTCAGCTACTCCAACTCCGATCCCCACAACATCCGCAACCAGGCGGATATCGGCGGCGGTGGACTGATGGACATCGGTTGCTACCCCATCACCTTGTCGCGCTGGCTCTTTGAAGCCGAGCCGCAGCGTGTAATCGGTCTGATGGAGCGCGACCCGGATTTCAAGACGGATCGCCGCACTTCGGCGTTGATCGATTTTCCCAAAGGACAGTGCACGTTCACCTGCAGCACGCAGCTTGTCCCGTATCAGCGAATGCAATTGCTTGGGTCGCGCAGCCGGATCGAAGTGGAGATTCCTTTCAATGCGCCGCCCGATCGGCCCACGCGCTTGTTCCTCGACGGCGAGACGGAAGAGTTTCCAGTGTGCGACCAGTACACCCTGCAAGGGGACGCGTTTTCGCGTGCCATTCTGGGCGACGGACCGGTACCGGTGTCGCTCGAAGACGCGGTTAGCAACATGGCGGTGATCGACGCTATCGTGCGTTCCGTCAAAAGCGGCCAGTGGGAGAAGCCTTAAGGGCTAGTGCGGGTGCTGCGCGTAATGCTGCCGCAGCAAGTCCTTGCCATAGTCGTTGCCGTTTGGCGTGCGCAGCACTGTGTGAATGTGCTCGCGGTTAGGCGCCCGAGGGTCCGCAGCGAGGTGGCGCAGGTTGGCCGGCGACTGGTGGTCGAACTCGACGAGGATCACCGGGCTCTGGATGCGGAAGTAGAAGACACTGGAATCCTCCATGCCGCCGATCCAGGCGAACCAGGTGTTGTGGAGATGGCGTTCCACTTCCGACATCTTCACCTTGGCGTGCCCGTTGTCCATGTTGTTCACCCAGCGCGCGGCAAGCGCCAGCAGGTCGCGCTTCTGCGGCGCGGTCAGATCCGTGGCGCGAATGCCTGCGTAATCGAGCGTTACGTTGTCTTTGAACGCCTCTGAGACGTTGTCGTTTCCCGTCTTCGCAACCTTGATCACGGCCTTCTTCTGCTGCGCGCCGTCGAGGGAACGGATCATCGCCAAACCAGCGGCCTGCTCGTCTTGAAGGATGGCCGTGCCCTGGAACTTTCCAGAGCGGGCAACGACCGGTTCCGAGCCGAAGAAAGCCGGCGACATCACCACCTGGTCGCCCAGCACGAAGTAGTTGATGATCAAGTGATGCCCGTCGATCTGCCATCCCCACGGCTCGCGTGCGGATGGCTCGCCCATGATGGTGATCCAATACAGCCACTCGCCGTACTGCTCGAAGTCGTTGCTGTTCAGTTCGCCCAGGGTGTGGTTCAGGCGCATGATGTCGCGCGAGAGCTTCAGGCCATTGGCGCTGAGTGAAGATCGCAGCAAGCCGAACGCTTTCTCGCGCTGGGCTTCGTTCATCTCGGCGAAGCTGACGCCCTGCCGCAGATAGAAATGCTGGTTCATCCACTTGCGCCATTCGTCGTCATTCACAGGGAATCTGGTCTTGGTGCGCTGTTCCTGGCTGAGTGCGGCCAGGAAAGCGTCGGCGGCCTTGCGGACTGGCTCCGTCGAGACACCGGTGGAGCGGATGGGGAACAGACCAGGCTCGACTTGGCCGTTGGTAGTGATTCCCCGGAACGCCTCAGCCAGACCCTTCTGTTCGGCCTGCCGGGACATGTTCTTGAAGCGCTCCAGGCGCTGTTCCGGAGTTGCCTTTGGCTGTTGGAGGAAGGCGCTCGAAGCGAGCAGCGTTCCCAGCACGAGAAGTCCCAGAGCACCCAGCGTTTTCATTGGCTATGAATGTTAGCACATCGGAAGAATCGTCTCGCGCGAAGGCGCAAAGACGCAAAGGGCATTGCCGGATCGGGCGTCGTCTTACTTTGCGCCTTGGCGCCTTGGCGCGAGAGTTTCTCCTTCCTAATCCAAGCGCTTATGGAAACGCAGCGCACTGACGCCCAAGATCGTCGAGCCGAAAACTGCCAGCGCCAGCATCTGCGGCCAGAGGACGTCGATGCCGGAGCCCTTCAGAAAAATGTCGCGGACAATGGTCATGAAGTAGCGCAGGGGGTTGACCAGAGTCAGCGCCTGGACCGGGGGCGGCATATTGCGGATGGGGAAGGCGAATCCGCTGAGCATGAACGCGGGCATGAAAAAGAAGAAGGACGCCATCATGGCCTGTTGTTGGGTCCGGGAGATTGTGGAGATGAACAGGCCGGCGCCCAGCGTGCTCAGCAGGAAGAGCAGGGAACTGGCCAGCAGCAGCGCGCCGTTGCCGCGGAATGGCACGTCGAAGATCAGCAGCGCTCCCGAAGTGACCAGGATCAGATCCGCAACGCCGACCACGCAGAATGGCAGCGTCTTACCCAGCATCAGCTCCATGGGCCGGATGGGCGTGACCAT
>CAYPHP010000010.1:0-2354 GCA_964410045.1 uncultured Acidobacteriota bacterium
TACGCAGCTCATCCTCAAGGCCAACGTGGCCCAGCACATCTCGCTCGAAATGGGCGGCGGCGGGTTCGGCGGTGGTGGTGGATATCCCGGAAGCTTGATGGGTTACGCGGCGGCCGTCCGGCAAACGCTGCTGGACGCCGACCGCTACCAGACCTGGAAGAAACGTTACGCAGCCAATCCGGCCGGCATGAAGCGCCCCGACACCAGCCCCGCGTTCGAAGCGCTTGGGCCGGTGTTGGATCGCTCACGCATGGTGATCTTCGACCTGAACCGCGCCGACGACATCCTTCTGGCTGACCGTCTGGCGCGCGAGTTCAACCTGAACGCGGTGATGGTCGGCTCCGGGCACGACTGGGAAGTGCTGGATCAAATCAAGGCTACCGGCCGCACGTTGATCCTGCCCGCCGCCATCCCCGAGCGTCCTCGCGTGGACGACGCCGACGACGCGGTTGAAGCGGAAACCCGCGACCTGAGACGCTTCGTCAACGCTCCCCAGAATCCCAAGCGCCTGTACGACGCCAAGGTCCGCTTCGCGCTGACTACGCACGGGCTGCGCACTCCGGCGGATTTCTCCCGCAACGTGCGCCGGATGATCGAAGCCGGGCTGCCCGCCGAAGCCGCGCTGGCCGCGGTCACCACCACGCCGGCCGAAATCCTGGGTGTCTCCAGAATGATGGGGACCGTCGAGGCCGGCAAGATCGCCAACCTGATCGTGACCGATGGCGACCTGTTCGCGGAACGCACCAACGTCCAGCAGATTTTTGTCGACGGCTACGAGTACAGAAACGAAACACCCTCCCGTCCACGCGGCGATCCCAATGCCGTGGTGGATCCGATCGGAACCTGGTCGGTGACCCTCGCGATTGGCGGCCGTCCGATCACCAGCACCTGGACCATCAAGGGGACCCGCGGCAACTACAGCGGCTCTTCGGAGACTCAGGGACGCAGTTCGGACTTCACCCGGGTGACGCTGGAAGGCAACGCGCTTACCGTAACCCAGGCCGCTCCGGGCGGGCGCGGCTCACAGGAGATCACCGTGATCATTACCGGCGAAACGTTTGAAGGGACCGTGGAAGGGCCGCGTGCGGCCACTGTGAAAGGCACGCGCACGGCGAAGCCTCAAGGAGATGAGCAATGAGAAACACCATCCTCGCAGTTCTGGCTTTTGTGGCCACGGCAAGCGCACAGACCGTGCTGGTGAAGAATGCCACCGTCTGGACGCAGGGGCCGCAAGCTACCTTGGCCAAGGCCGACTTGCTCGTCGAGAACGGCAAAGTGTCGAAAGTGGGTCCCAATCTCGCGGCGCCTGCCGGCGCCCTGGTGATTGACGCCGCGGGCAAGCACGTAACTCCCGGGGTCATCGATGCTCACAGCCACTCCGCGGGCCGCGGCGGCATTAATGAAGGGTCCAACAACATCACCGCCGAAGTGCGCATCAACGACGTGATTGATCCGCAGGACGAGAACATCTATCGCCAGTTGGCCGGCGGAACCACACTCATCAACCTGCTGCACGGATCGGCCAACTCGATTGGCGGGCAGAACGCCGTGTTGAAGCTCAAGTGGAACTCCACACGTGACGCCATGCTGATTTCCGATGCGGCTCCGGGCATCAAGTTTGCCCTGGGCGAAAATCCCAAGCGTTCGGCGTCACCCAACATCGCCGGGGTCGAGCGGCGTTATCCCAACACCCGCATGGGCGTGAACGAGTCCATTCGCGAGCGCTTCACCGCGGCGCGCGATTACGCCAAGGAGTGGGAAGAGTACAACCGGCTTTCCGACGAGAAGAAGTCACGTCGCGTGCCGCCGCGCCGCGACCTGCAACTGGAAACCCTGGCCGAGATCCTCTCCGGGAAGCGCCTGGTGCACAGCCACGCTTACCGGCAGGACGAGATCCTGGCGCTGCTGCGCGTCGCCGAGGAGTTCGGTTTCCGGATCGCCACGTTTCAGCACGTGCTGGAAGGCTACAAAGTGGCCGATGAGATCGCCGCACACGGGGCCGGCGGGTCCACCTTCAGCGACTGGTGGGCCTACAAACTGGAAGCCTGGGACGCCATCCCCTACAACGGCGCGATCATGAACAAGCGCGGGGTGAACGTGTCGTTCAACTCCGACTCCGGCGAACTGGCCCGGCGCCTGAATCTGGAAGCCGCCAAGGCGGTGAAGTACGGCGGGTTGGACGAAGTGGAAGCGCTCAAATTCGTCACGGTGAACCCGGCCAAGCAGCTTCGCATCGATAACCGCGTCGGCTCGCTCGAGCCGGGCAAAGACGGCGACTTCGTGATCTGGTCGGGACATCCGATGTCCGTCTACACGGTGGCCGAGCAGACCTGGATCGACGGCGTGAAGCAGTT
>CAYPHP010000010.1:2364-5684 GCA_964410045.1 uncultured Acidobacteriota bacterium
TGACCGCCAGGAAGACCTGGCCGCACGGACCAAGGAAGACAAGGAACGCGCCGACTTGATCGAGCGTATCAAGCGCGGCGATCAGCCGCGTGGCGGCGGTCCGGGCGGTGGTCCCGGCCGTGCCGGCGCACCGGCTCCCGCGGAAGCGCCCAGGACTGCGCAGGCCGCTGGCCCCCGGCGTCCGATTCCCGCGGCTCAGCCTGCCGCCTATCGCGATCGCTTGGCGGCCACCGGCGGATCGTTCGCCATCGTCGGCGCGACGATCCACACCGTCAGCAAGGGCGAGATCGCCAACGGCACGGTGGTGTTCGAGAAGGGCAAGATCACCGCGGTCGGCGTGGGTGTCTCGACGAAGGGCGCCACCGTGATTGACGGCCGTGGCAAGCACGTTTATCCCGGCATGATCGACCCCGGCACGACGCTGGGCCTGACCGAAATCAGTTCGGTGCCCGGCAGCGTGGACGTGGCGGAAATCGGCCAGATCAATCCCAACGTGCGCACCGAGATCGCGGTCAACCCGGATTCGGAGTTGATCCCTGTCGCGCGAGCCAACGGCATTACCCATGCCTTGGTCCAGCCGAGCGGCGGCTTGATCAGCGGCACTTCGGCGCTGATCCGACTGGACGGTTGGACCTTTGAAGACCTGACCGCGGCCACGCCGGTGGCCATGCACATCCAGTGGCCGCGCTTCCGTGCTCGTGGACGCGGCGGCTTTGGCGGTCCTCCGGGAGGACAACAGAACGAGCAGCAGTTGCAGCAGGCTCGTGAGCGCGACATGAAAGCCATCCGCCAGGCCTTTGAAGACGCCCGCGCCTACCAGAAAGCCAAAGCGGCGGGCGGGTCCCGGTTCAAGGTCGATCCCATTTGGGAGGCGATGCTCCCGGTGGTGGAAGGCAGAATCCCAGCCATCGTCAGCGCCAGCGACGTCCGCGCCATCCGCAGTGCGGTGGAGTGGTCGGAGCAGGAGGGCGTGCGCATCATCATCGACGGCGCAGGCGAAGTAGTCCGTGCGGCGGCTCTACTGAAGGAGAAGAAGATCCCGGTGATCATAGACGGCATTCTGAGTCTGCCGGGCCGGGAGAGTGACGCCTACGACGAAGCTTACTCCGTCGCGACCAAGTTGCACGCCGCCGGCGTGCAGTTCTGCATCGGAGGCGGCTCCAACATGGATGCCTCCAACGTCCGCAACCTGCCCTATCATGCGGGCATGGCCGCGGCGTTCGGGTTACCTAAGGATGAAGCGCTCAAGGCGGTCACGCTTTACCCCGCGCAGATCTTGGGCCTTGCAGACAAGCTCGGCTCGATCGAGGTGGGCAAGTCCGCCAGCCTGGTGGTTACCAGCGGCGATCTGCTGGAGATCCGCACCAAGATCCTGGCCGAGTACATCGACGGGCGTCCGGTGGAATTGAACAACAACAAGCACTACAAGCTGTATCAGAAGTACAGCAACCGTCCAAAGCTCGCAGCGAAGAAGTGATCCGGCTCTGCGTCATCTGCGTAATCTGCGGACAGTGTTTTGCGCAGAGTCTCGGAATCTATCAGTGGGCGGGACAGGTCAACAGCCTGTCCCTCCCGGCACTGCATGAGTTCGGCGTCGACACGGCGCGCATCTTTGTCGGCGCGAAGTACGATTACCGCCATCCGGAGCGCTCGCCCAAGCGGTTCCGCGGCCGTTCGCTGACGGCAATCCTGGCGCGCTACCGCCCTCTGCTCGACGATCCGAAGATCAAGACGGTCTGGCTCACGGCGTATCCGGTGATCCGCGGCGATGAGATCGATCTGCGCCGGGAGGTTTCCGAAGCCGACTGGGTCGAAGAGGGCAAACAGATGCGCGACATGGTGGCGTGGCTGCGCCGCAACTATCCCCGTAAGGTGATCCTGATCAGCAACCACGAGGCCGATGAGAAGCTGAAGGAAGCGCCGGCCGCCAACGTGATCCGCGATTACCAGCTCCGCTATGAGGCGGTGCGATCGGCGCGCGGCACGGCCCGGATCTTCTGGGGCGTGGAAATCTCGAAATGGAAGCTGGACGCCGGAACGAATGCACTGGCCACTGTGTTGCCGAAGTTGCAGTATGACTTTGTGTCTTTCTCCGCTTGGGAGGCGGTGGTGCCGGGTAACATCCGCGAAGCGCTCGACGACATTGCCTCACGCACTCGCCCTTCGGACGAAGGTCGCGCCTTCTTCGGCGACCGCCACGTCCTGATCGGCGAATTCGGTCTGGCCCGTGAATGGAAGCTGGAAACCTCGAAGCTCCAGCCCTTCCTGGACGCTCTGGCAGAGAACCGCACGCGCTACGCCATCTACTGGCAGCTTTACGACAACACGTCTGGCGACGTCCGTGGCTTCGGCTTGCTGGATCCGAAGGGTCGCTTCACCTGCACGGGGCTGCAGTTCCTCAAGCGCAAGCCTCCCTCTTCCCGCGTCGCCTGTCGGTAGGAAAGAAACGGTTTCACGGAAGAAACGCCAAGGCAGTTACGATAAACACTTGACGCGACTACGCCAGAGGCGTAGGATCGCGGTAGATGTTTGTATTCATTGAATCTTATGCCTTTGAGCGATCCCGGCCCTATTACCTTGAAGACCCGGAGTATGCCGAGCTTCAGGAGTTCTTGATGCAGAATCCCGAGGCCGGGGACATCGTGCCAGGCTCGGGCGGCGTACGAAAGCTCCGCTGGAGGTGCAAAGGCCATGGAAAACGGGGCGGACTGAGAGTGATCTACTACTTGCGGTACGACCCGAATGAACTCTGGATGCTGGCGTTGTATGCCAAGGCCAGACAGACGAACATCCCCGGGCACATTCTCCGGCGCCTAAAGGAGGAGTTTCGCGATGACTAAGAAGCTGAAGGGGCCAGCGCTGGCTCGGTTCGAAGCGAAGCGCGACGTGTGGCAAGAAGTCTTGGACGGGGTCCGTGAAATCAAGGCTGGCGGTGGCCGGCGATTCAAGCGTGAACCACGGTCGCCCATTCTCAGGGGACGGCTGAGGGCTGGCCTCACCCAAGCACAGTTTGCACTGCTGCTTGGTGTGTCGAGACGGACGCTGGAGCAATGGGAGCAGGGTCGCCGCAAGCCGAGCGGTGCAGCAAAGACGCTCATCAGGGTAGCCGAGCTACACCCTGAGATACTCAGAAGGATTGCGGCCTGATCACCAGTGCGCAAGCTACGCGCCAAATAGCAAGTCAACAATGATGCTGACCGAGTAAGATGGCCGCGCTCCGGTCTTTCTCTGTGTCCTCTGTGTCTCTGTGGTGAATCTAAGCCGCGGCGCGGTGGACCCCTAGCGCGCCGCAGATCGCGCGGGCCATGTCCGTAGTGGAC
>CAYPHP010000010.1:5694-17935 GCA_964410045.1 uncultured Acidobacteriota bacterium
GCGGCGCCGCCGAGATCATACGTGCGTACTTTGCCCTCCGCCAGCACCGACGCGACGGCAGCTTCCAGCCGTGCGGCGCGCTCGTGCTCGCCCAGCCAGTCGAGCATCATCTGGGCGCTCAGGATGGTGGCGATGGGGTTGACCTTGTTCATCCCGGCGTATTTCGGCGCGGACCCGTGGCTGGGCTCGAAGACTGCATAGCTCGACCCGATGTTGCCGCTGCAGGCAAAGCCCAACCCGCCGACGAGTTGCGCGCACAGGTCCGAGATCACGTCGCCGAACAGGTTGGTAGTAACCAGCACCTGGTAGTTCTGCGGATTCTTCAGCAGCCACATGCAGATGGCGTCCACATTGGCTTCCTCGTAATCCACGCGCGGATAGCGTTCGGCCACCGCGCGCGCCTCTTGCAGAAAGAGACCGCAAGTGGTCCGCAGCACGTTGGCCTTGTGGATGGCGGTGACTTTCTTGCAGCCGTTTTCCAAGGCGTAGTCGAAGGCGGCCTCGACGATGCGGCGGCTGGCATGGGCGGTGATGCTGCGGATGGAGATGGCCGCCTCGCGGGGAACGCGCGCCATCCCAGGCTCCTGGTAGAAGCATTCCGGAACCTGGGCGAACTCCGCGCCCACATACATGCCTTCCGTGTTTTCGCGGAAGACGGTCAGGTCGATGTTGTCGCGGTAGTTCAGCGGATTGCCGGGATACGCCCGGCACGGACGCTGGCAGACGTAAAGATCGAGCAACTGGCGCAGACGCACGATGGGACTGCGATAGACCAGGCCGCGGCCTCGCAACGCAGGCGCCAGCTCGCGCGCCGCTTCGAGCTGTGGCTTCGAGGTGATGGCGCCGAACAGCGCGCAGTCCGTGGCGCGCAGCAACTCGATGGTCCGCGGGGGCAGGGGATCGCCTTCCTGCTTCCAGAACTCCCATCCGATGTCGCCGTTCAGATACTCGGCAGGAAATTCCAGCGCGTTCAAGACCATCACGGCGGCGTCACACACTTCCGGGCCCACGCCGTCTCCGGGCAACAGGGCGATGCGATATTTGGGCATAAGACGACCTTTCAGGCGGCGTACTTCTTTTTCAGATAAGCGACCAGGCCGCCGGCCTGGAGCAGGTCGACGGCGCGCGGATCGAGCGGCGCGGCCGGCCAGACCTGGCCAGTGGCCGGATTGAGGATCCTGCCTCCCGTCAAATCCAGTTCCAACTCGCCGCCCTGCGGGAGATCGGGGGCGCCGGCGGAAACCACCACAGGCAGACCCAGGTTGATGGCATTTCGGAAGAAGATGCGGGCAAAGGAGACCGCGATCACCGCGCCCACGCCGGAATATTTCACCGCTGCGGCAGCCTGCTCCCGGCTCGACCCGCAGCCGAAGTTGCGTCCGGCTACGATGATGTCCCCAGGGCGCAGCCCCGCGCGAATCTCCGGCCAAGCCAGCTCGAAGAGGTGTTCGGCGGTCTTCAAACGGTCGGTGATGTTCAGGTAGCGGCCCGGGTAAATGATGTCGGTATCCACGTTGTCGGCCAGCTTGACGGCCACCCGGCCGCGGATGATCAGCCCAGGTCCGGTCATGCCGCCGCCTCCTTTAACACGTCGGCGGGATGGGCGATGTGACCTGCCACTGCGGACGCCGCCGCGACCGCCGGCGAAGCCAGAAACACCTGCGACTCCTTGCTGCCCATGCGGCCCACAAAGTTGCGATTCGTCGATGAAACGCACACCTCGCCGGGCGCCAGGATCCCTTGATGCACGCCGACGCACGGTCCGCATCCCGGCGGATTGATCATGGCCCCCGCCGAGATCAGCGTCTGCACGTAGCCACGGCGGATGGCCTGCAAATAGATGAGTTGGGAAGCGGGCACGATCAGCAGGCGGCAGCGCGGATGAATCCGGCGTCCGGCCACTATGCGCGCCGCAATTTCCAGATCTTCCAGGCGGCCGTTGGTGCAACTGCCCACCACCGCCTGGTCGATCTTCACGCCGTACAGCTCCGAAAGCGGGTGCACCACGTCCACTCCGTGCGGACCGGCTACCTGCGGCTCGGCCAGCTCCCGCGTGGCATCCACGCGGATGACCCGCTCGTAATGCGCGTCGGCATCCGGACGATGTGATCCGTTCAGGATGAACGGATCCATGCGCTCCTCCAAGTATGCTTGCAGGACGGCGTCGACAGGAGTGAAGGCCACTTTGGCAGCCATCTCCACGGCCAGATTGCAGAGGGTCATGCGGGAAGCCACCGAAAGGCGGCGGACCACCGGGCCGTCGAATTCCACGGCGCGATAGTCGGCTCCGTCGGCTCCCAACTTTCCGATGATGTGCAGGATCAGGTCCTTGGCGGAAATCCAGGGCCCCAATTCGCCATCCACGTCAATGCGAAAGCTGGAAGGCACCTTGAACCAGAGTTTGCCCTCGGTCCACACGCCGGCCATCTCGGTGGCCCCGATCCCGGTGGCGAATGCTCCCAGGGCGCCGTGAGTGGAGGTATGCGAATCGGTCCCCACCACCAGCATGCCCGGCCGGACGTGGCCGTTTTCGGCCAGCACCTGATGGCAAACGCCGCCGCGGCCAACGTCGTAAAAGTTGCGGATACCCTGTTCGTGGACAAACTCCCGCACCGCCTTGTGGGTGGTCGCGGTGCGTTCCGATTCCGCGGGCACCCGGTGATCGAAGACGATCACGATCTTTTCCGGATTCCAGACCCGCGCCGGCCCGATCTCGAGGAACGCGGTCCGCACCAGGTCGGCATTCTCATGCGACAGCGCCAAATCCACATCGGCCACGACTACCTGGTCGGGGACCACGCGGTCCTGGGCCGAGGCGCGGGCCAGGATCTTCTCAGCGAGGGTTAATCCGTGTCCATCCGTGTTCATCTGGGTTACGCCGACTTCTTCAGCGGCCGGTCCTCCGGATACTTCACCTCAATGGTCGCCCGAGGCAAATACTCGTTTTCCATCTGGCGGTACTCGCGGAGCCCGACGAAATTGTTGTAGTCGGAAAACGGTGTGATCCAGCGGGTCTGGCCTTCGAGCAGACCGGTGGGAGATTCGCGCAGCGCCTCGAAGAACTCGGTCAGGGCGCGATGCATCACCAGGGTGGAAGCCACCGGGATGCTCACCCGGGCCACCTTCATGCGGGCCAGCTCCGGAATGCTCACCAGTTCCGTCTTCACCCCGCTGACCGCATCCATCAGGTTGATGGAGAGCAGGCCGCGGATCTCACGGGCGGCACGCTCGATCTCGGCGCGGGTACGCAGGCCGTCCAGGAAGACCATGTCGGCCCCCGCCGTCAGGTAGGCATTGCCGCGGTGAATCGCTTCGTCCAGCCCGTAGACCGCGTAAGCGTCGGTGCGCGCGTTGATCACCAGGTCCGACCCCATGCTCTTGCGCACGTCGGAGACGATCCGGATCTTTCCGAGCATCTCCTCGATGCCGATCACCTGCTTGCCTTCCAGGTGTCCGCAGCGCTTGGGAAAGACCTGGTCCTCGATGTTCAGTCCGGCCACGCCCATCTGGATCAGTTGCGCGGCGATCTCCGCCGTGTTCAGGGCATTGCCGCCACCGGTGTCGATGTCGGCCATCACCGGGATGCGCACGGCCCGCACGATGTTCCAGGTATGGTCCAGAACGTCCTTCATTTCCACTAGACCGACGTCAGGCTTGCCGAGCAGGGTCCCGGCCAGCCCGAATCCGCTGACCTGGACGGCTTGGAACGCGCAGCTCTCAATGATCCTGGCGCTTAACGCGTCATGGCACCCGGGAACCACCAGCGCGTCGCGCCGGGAAAGCTTCTCTCTAAGGATGGATGCGGAGTTGACGATCATCGAACACCTCCAACCTCCTGCTGAGCAAGGGAAGGGCCACCAGGGAGGGGTGAAAAGTGTAGAAGTTTTAGACGGTCCGGGCGGCGTCGCCCGTTCTGCCGTCGGTTGGCCTGCGGAAACTGGCGCAGAAGTGCGTGTTGTTACTCGACCTACTCGTAGCGCAAGGCTTGCATCGGATGGATGCGCGACGCCCGCCGCGCCGGGACCAGGCAGGCCAGCAGGCCCACGCCGAGGAACAACGCTACCGCGCCGCCGAACGACACCGGATCGACCGCTGGAATACCGAAGAGCAGGCTTCCCAGCAGGCGGCTGGCAATCCCGGCCAGGGTGATCCCGATGGCCAGGCCGATCGCGGTCAAGCCCAGGCCCTGCCGCAAAACCATCCCGACCACACTGCCACGGCGCGCGCCGAGGGCCATACGGATGCCGATCTCCCGCGTCCGCTGGGCCACGCCGTAGGCGGTGACGCCGTAAATCCCGATGGCGGCCAGCAGCAGCCCGACCAGGCCCAGGCTCCCGGAAACGGACGCCGCGATCCGCTGCGGAATCAGGCCCAGGGCCGCGTGGTTCTCGAAGGTCTGCGCGTTCAGGATCGGCAGACTGGGATTCATGGAAGCGATCACGCGACGCAACTCCGGCTGGATGGGAACGCCAGGCTGGACGCGGGTCACAACGGTCATCCGCGCCTCATACAACTGCTGAAATGGAACGTAGACGAACAGGCGGGGGGTTTCACCGAGCATTCGATACTTGGTGTCCTGCGCGATTCCCACCACCGTCAGGCGGCGGGTATCGGTCGGCGAGCGGCGATGCTCCAGGACCCGGCCCAGCGCGTCCTGACCCGGAAAGTAGTGGCGCGCGGCGGTCTCGTTCAGGATGATCACTTGCTGCGAATCCCGCTGGTCGGCGTCGGTGAAATCGCGTCCGGACAACAAGCGGGACTTGAGCGTCGCAAAGTATCCTGGTTCGATCACATTCCAATCGAGACTGCGGCGCTGTTCCGGTGGAATCTCGACGCCGGGTACGCGCAGGCCGCCGAAGCCCATGCCACCCCCTCCCAGTGGAATCTGTGCCGCCAGGCTCGCCGATTGCACGCCGGGTACCGCTCGCACCCGCTCCAGAAGCTGGCGTGCAAAGAGCGGGCCGTTTTCCTCGGTGTATCCGGCCAGCGAAAAGTCCAGCGAGGTGAGTTCGACGTTGCGGAGGTCGAAGCCGGGATCGATCGATCCTGCCCGCCCCAGTGCGCGTAGGAAAAGGAACGCTCCAACCACCAGGATCATGCTGAGCGCCACCTGCGCCGTGAGGAAGACGCTGCGCAGCCGCAGACGGCCGGTGCTGCCCTGGGTGTCGGTCTTCAGGTTCGAGACCACGTCGGTTCGCGCAGCTTCGAAAGCCGGGGCCAGCCCGGAGAAGAGGGAAGCCGCAAGGGTAAGTAGCAGCGTGAAGGTTGCCACACGCCAATCCGTCGGCAGAGTAATATCCAGCGGAACCGGCAAGGAAGGCAGCAGTCCGACCAGCAGGGAAGTCATTCCCCGGGCCAGCAAGAGGCCGGCGACGGCGCCGCCGGCAAAGAGCATCACGGTTTCAGACAGCAGCAGGCGGACCAGCTGGCTCCGTCCGGCGCCGATGGCCAGACGGACCGCGATCTCTCGCCGTCGCGCCACGGCACGCGCCAGCAGCACGCCCGCCAGGTTCACGCAGGCGATAGCCAGCACCATACCCACCACCGCCATCAGCAACCCCAGGAAGGCACTCACCGGCTGCATGTTGCCGGGAACCACCGACGTCGGGACCACGCGCAACCCTCGCCCCTCGTTTTCGCGGGGAAAGTCTCGCTCCAGTGCTTGTCCGATGGAGTCCAACTCGGCCCGGCTCTGCGCCACCGAGACACCGGGCTTTAGCCGCCCGCCCAGCATCAGCCACACCGATTCGCGGCTGGTCAGCAGCGAATCGCCGAGACGCGGCAGAGCCAGTCCTACTGTGCTCACGGGCACCCAAAGGTCGGGAGCCATCAACGTCGTGCCGTGAAAGCCCTCGGGTGTGACGCCTACCACCGTGAACGGATGCCCATTGATGTGAATCGTGCGGCCGGCGATCGAGGTATCCGCGTTGAAGCGGCCGGTCCAAAGCCGGTGGCTCAGAACCGCAACGGGATTCGCACCCGGCGCGTCGTCTTCATGACCATCGAAGAGACGTCCGACCATTGGATGCGTCCCGAGGACCTTGAAGTAATTGGAGCTGACCAGGCTGCCATGGACGCTCTCGGCGCCGCCGTCCCGGCCCAGGCTCATCGGCCGCGGCGCGAACACCTGGGCATAGACGCCCTCCAGAGTGGTCGCGCGCCGTTGGACGTCGAGAAAGTTGGGGTAAGAGTTGTTGTCGAAATCCTGACCACGCTGCGTGCGCCCGATATCCACCAACCGCGCCGGTTCCACCACGCCCGGCACCGGCCTCAACAGCAGGGCGTTTACGATGGTGAAGATGGCGGTGTTGGCGCCGATCCCCACGGCCAGCGAGAGCATGGCGGTCAACGAAAACAGCGGGCTGCGGAGGATCGAGCGAATCGCGTAACGAAGGTCTTGGCTGAGCGAATCAAACATACCGGCTATAACGAAGGCTGGCGGCCCGATGTTCCTTGTTTGTTAGGCGTTTCTCTGTGGTTGAGTTTCGCACTAAAACCATTTAGATTGGGTGTTCGAGGTCTGGGAGACAGCCATGAAAACACGCATTCGACAGGCGATTGGCATCGCGGCCCTGGTGGGGTCGCTGTTGTGGGCACAGAATCCGATGCAAGTGGCATTTGATCCGCTGGTGGACGGCACCCAGTTGGCCGCCGACCGCGGCGCGGCTGGGTTATGGCAAGCCCTGAAGAAGCTGCACACCCGGGCCAGCCTGTTGCACATCGTCGCTCACCCCGACGACGAGGATGGCGGCATGTTGACCATGGAGTCGCGGGGTCGCGGCGCGCGTGTAGCCGCGCTTACGTTGAACCGCGGGGAAGGCGGCGCCAACGTCATGTCGCCGGACTACTTTGACGCCTTGGGCTTGGTCCGCACCAAGGAACTGCTGGCCGCCAATCGCTATTACGGCGTGCAGCAATACTTCAGCCGCGCCATCGACTACGGTTTCTCTAAGACCAAGGAAGAAGCCCTGGAAAAGTGGTCGCACGAGCGCGTCCTTTCCGACGCGGTCCGCGTGGTGCGGACCGTTCGTCCGCTGGTGGTCTCGTCCGTCTTCATCGGCGGGATTACCGACGGGCATGGCAACCACCAAGTGGCCGGGCAGATGGCGCAGGAAGTCTTCAAGGCGGCCGGCGATCCCAACAAGTTTCCCGAGCAGATCCGTGAGGGGCTTCGTGCATGGCAGCCGCTGAAGACCTATGGGCGCACGCCGTGGCTTGGACGCATTTCCGAGAAGGGACTCTACGACTACGCCACCAAGACCTGGCACGAGCCGAAGTTCTACGACTACGTAGCCGAGAAATGGCTGCCCGCGCCGCTCTCCGTGCAGGTGGAAGTTTCCTCCGGCCGATATGATCCCGTATTGGGCGTCTCCTACGCGCAACTGGCGCGCACCGGCTTGGGCTTCCAGAAATCGCAGAACGGCGGGACCGGTCCGGCGCCCGCCGGCGAGCAGATCAGCACCTACCATCGCTTCGGATCCAAAGTTACTGCGGGAGAGAAGGAAGCCTCCTTCTACGACGGCATCGATATTTCCTTGACCGGGATCGCCACGCTGGCTCCGGCAGGCGCCAACGAGTCCTTGAAGACGGCACTGGCGGAAATCAATGCGCATGTGGAGAGATCCATGGCCGAATACTCCGCTCACCAGCCGGACCGGATCGCGGCGCACCTGGCCGCGGGCCTGCGCGCCACCAACGCGCTGGTGGACCGCATTTCCGCCAGCAACCTGCCCGACGACGCCAAGTACAACGTGACCCATGAACTTCGGGTGAAGCAAGCCCAGTTCCACAACGCGATCGCATTGGCGCTGGGAATCTCATTGCTGGCGACCGTGACGCCGGACACCGAGCCGACCGGCCCCATGGCTCGCTTCATGGGCACGCCACCAACCTTCCAGGTGGCCATTCCTGGTCAGGAGTTTTGGGTCAAGGTGCATGTGGTGAACCCTAGTTCCAACCCGGTGACGATGAGCAAAGTGACGCTTTCGTCCGGGGACGAGCAATGGGAGATCAGCGGACCTGCGGTTACCGGAGGACTGCTGGGAGCCAACCGCGCGTCTGACACGCGGCTGAAAGTGAAAGTGCCGGCGACGGCCGGAGTGACCCGGCCGTACTTCACGCGCGCCGACATCGAGCAGGCCTATTACGACGTCAAGGAGCCCAAGTATCTGAATCGTGCGCACGCCCCGTATCCGCTTTCGGCCTGGGTGGAATTCACTTACGAAGGCGTGCCCGTACGGATCGGGCAGGTGGTGCAGACGGTGAAACGCGTGGCCGGCCCCGGCTTGGTCCTGGAGCCGCTTCTGGTGGGTCCGGCGATTTCCGTGGCTATTTCGCCGGAGTTCGGAGTGGTGCCCATGGGCCGCACCACGTTCCCGGTTTCGGTGGTTATCCACAGCAACGTGAAGGGTCCGGCACAGGGAACCGTGAAACTGGATCTGCCCGCAGGCTGGAAGACTGTGCCGGCCTCTGCGCCGTTCTCTACAGCCAAGGACGGTGAAGATCAGGCGGTGACGTTCAACGTGACCGCGGCTGGTTTGCAGGAGAAGCCGTACAAGATCACTGCGGTGGCCGAGTACGGCGGCCGTCAATACCAGGAGGGCTACCACGTGATCGGCTATGCCGGTCTGCGTCCCTACAATCTCTACCGGCCTTCGGTCCACACCACGAGCGGGGTCAACGTTAAGGTGCCCGCGGGATTGCGCGTCGGATACGTCACCGGCAGCGGCGATGAGGTGCCGCAGTCACTCGCGCATCTCGGCGTCAACGTCACGTTCCTGACCGCCGGCGATCTGGCCAAGGGCGACCTGAGCAAGTTCGACGCCATCGTGCTAGGCGTGCGCACCTACGCGGTGCGCGAGGATCTGAAGACCCACAACAGCCGTCTGCTGGACTACGCCAAGAATGGTGGCGTGGTGATGGTCCAGTACAACACTCCGGAATACGATCGCAATTACGGGCCGTATCCCTACACCATGAGCAACGATCCGGAGGAAGTCACCGACGAGGTTTCCAAGGTCGAGATCCTGGAGCGCGGGAACCCGGTCTTCACCTGGCCCAATGAAATCACGGTGAAGGATTTTGAAGGCTGGGTGGAAGAACGCGGCTCGAAATTTCTGAAGGAATGGGATCCACAGTACAAGCCGCTGCTTTCAACCAACGATCCGGGACAGGAGCCGCAGAAGGGCGGGCTGCTCTACGCGCGCACCGGCAAGGGCGTCTACATCTATAACGCCTACGCCTTCTACCGCCAGTTGCCGCACGGCGTGCCCGGCGCGTATCGCATCTTCGCGAACCTGTTAAGCCTGGCCAAGCATCCGCAGATCGCGCCAAAGGCGGCGGCGCCCGCGGCGAAGAAATGAGAGTGGGGCTGCTTATTTCGGGTGTGGCGTCATTCCCAAGATCACGTACTCCGAGCCCTCGATCACGAAATAGAAACGCCAGTCGCGGTTGATCCGGGCTTGCCAAATGTCGCGCCCCTGATCGTACTTCTTGGCCCTGAGGGAAGGGTGATGGAGGTTTTCCGCGAGCAGAGACGCCTGTTTGTCGAAAGCCCTCTGGATCGCCGAAGGCGCTGACTCGTAGCTCCGGCGCAGGCGCTCGGTGAGGCGTAACTTCATCGTCTCTTGGGAGCCTTGCGGCGTGCGCTCTTGCGGGTGAGGCGATGCAGCGAGGCGATCATTTCCGCCGCCGATTCAAACGGGCCATACGTCCGGCCCTGCTGGAGGTCCTCCAGGCCTTCTGCGATTTCACGGTCCACCAGCGACTTCGGGACCAGGGTGATCCTGCCCTTATGGACGGTGGCTTCCAGCAGATCACCGACGTTGATCCGCACCTGCCGGCGAAGGCTTCGGGGAATCACTACCTGGTACTTGTTCTTGACGGTGACGATCGGCATAGGGATGTTCGAAAGTTGGAATGTTCAACTTCAACTGTATCGGAAACCACGCGGTGCCGTCAAGCCGGCGATATGCGCTCGGTTATTTCACCGGAATCACGCGTGCCGCCCAGCCGCCGCCTTCGGCCAGCTTGATCTTCATGCGAGTCGTTTTGCTCACCGCGCTCTTCGCCACGCGATAGTCGTTGCCATAGGTCTTGGCGTTCAGGCCGTCCTGCCAGGATTCCATCTGATAGCTTCCCGCCGGCAGGAATGAGAACGAGACATCGAGTTCGCGCGCCGTCCAGTCGGTCATGGCGCCGATATACCACTCGCGGCCGCGCCGGCGGGCAACCACGACGTAGTCGCCCAGCTTGGCGTCGAGCACGGTGGTTTCATCCCACTCCACCGGGACGGCGGAGAGGAAGCGCATCGCCTCCGGCTCGCGCAGGTAATGCGTGGGACTGTCGGCCAGCATCTGCAGCGGACTCTCGTAGATCACGTACATGGCCAGTTGATGAGCGCGTGTGCCCATGCTCATAGGCCGCGTGAAGATGGGAACAAACTCCCTCTTCGACGCGTTGATCATCCCGCCGGGCGTGTAGTCCATCGGCCCGACGAACATCCGCGTGAACGGCAGCGTGACGTTGTGCTCCGGATTGGCGTAATCGCTCCACTTCAACTGCTCCAGGCCGCGGACGCCTTCCGTGGTCAGCAGGTTGGGCCAGGTCCTGGTCATCTGCGCGGGCCGGATGGCGCCGTGAAAATCCACCAGCATCTTCCGCTTGGCCGCCTCGCGGCTGACCTTGTGATAGAAGTTCATCACCGGCTGGTCGTCGCGCTGCATGAAATCAACTTTCAGGCCCTTCACGCCCCACTTCTCGTACTGCGCCAGCGCGGCCTCGAACTGGTCGTCGAGCGTCTTCCACACCACCCATAAGATGATGCCGACGTTCTTCTTCTTCCCGTAGGCCACCAGTTCCTCGATGTTCATCTCCGGAACAACCTGCAGCACGTTGCCGAGCTTGTACCAGCCCTCGTCGAGGATGATGTATTCGATACCGTACTTCGAAGCGAAGTCGATGTAGAACTTGTACGTCTGGGTGTTGATGCCGGCCTGGAAATCGACGCCCGCGATGTTGTTGGCGTTCCACCAGTCCCACGCGACTTTGCCTGGTTTGATCCACGACGTGTCGGCGACCTGCGAGGGCTTGGCCAGCAGGAAAACCAGCGGATTGGTCAGCAGGTCGGCGTCCTTTTCGGTGATGCCCACCAGCCGCCAGGGATAGGTGCGCGTTCCGGTGGTCGCCGCCAGGTAAGGCGCGGGCTTGGTGATCTTGAGATCGCGATCGCGAGTTAGAGCCTCTTCCAGCGGCGGGGGCGGAAAGAACGCGGCCAAGCTGTTGCCGCCGGTGCCGCGCAACCAGAGGCCGGGATAATCCTCGACATCGGAATCGCTGATCGCCAGCTTGACTCCGCCGCCGGCGTCGACCACGGCAGGGATGCTGGCGATGTCCGCGGCCTTAATGTCGCGCATCTCTAAGAGAAGGAACTGCCGCTCGTTGTGGGAGAACAGGCTCTCTTCCTTCGGGTAGTAGACCTGGACATCGGCTCCGAAGTTGAACACCGCTTCTTCGGCGGTCACCTTGACCTCGCGCTGCGGCAACGCGGTTTCCCAACGGTAGGCCACGCCTTCGTTAAAGGCACGAAAGACGGCAGAGTAATTGCCTTCGAAGTCCAGACGCAGCTCGTTGTAGTGCTCGCGAATCTTGGCGGACTTCTGGCGGACCGGCGGCTCAATCGTCTGATCGACGGTGCGTTCCTTGCTGGCCGCGACCTTGCCGCCGAGGGTGCGCTGGTCGATCGTTAGCGACGCCGTCGAGTCCTGCATCAGCGGCTTGCCCAGTACCAGGACGCTGTAGCGAAGACGGTCCCCAGCCGTGACGCGCATCTCGATCCGGCCGTTGGGCGAACGCAGGGAGTAGTTGGTCTGGGCCGCAAGGCTGGCGGCAAGCAGCAGCAAGGTTAGGCGAATCATGAACTGACTATACCGCTAAAGAGCCGGTGCGGCTCATCGCACAGCAAGCGTGACCGTATTGCTCGGGATGCCGTTCTGCGTGAGGATCAACGGCACGTCGTTGGCGGCGGCGATCCCGGCGGGGATCTGGACGTTCACTTGATAGAGGCCGACGAATCCCGGCGCGAGTCCGGAAAAGCTCACGGTAGCTGGGCGTCCGCCGACGCGCGCTTCGACTGCAACCACAGTCCGCGCCAGTGGCTCGGCGTTGGGCCCGGCCTCACCGGAGGCCACCGCAGGATTGGTCACGCCCAGCCCGGTGCAGTAGACTTGCACCACATTTCCCG
>CAYPHP010000011.1:0-17709 GCA_964410045.1 uncultured Acidobacteriota bacterium
CGGGAGTCGGCTGGATGGCCTACTTCAAGGATCCCGAGGGCAACGTGTTCGGGATGATGCAGGCGGACACCTCGGCCAAGTAGCCTGACATCTTTTGACAACGGGAATGCTAGCCTGATCGGCATGCTCACCGCGCTTCTGATCCTGCTGGCCATTCCCGGGCCGCGCTTCGAAAAAGTCTCTGAAGGTGTATACGCCGCCCTGCAGGCCGACGGTGAGCGCTTCAACGACTGCAATTCTGTCGTCTTGATCGGCGAGGGCGGGGTCGTCGTGGTGGACACCTTCACCTCGCCGGCCACGGCCCGCTGGCTGCTTGCGGAAATCCGCAAGATCACCGATCAGCCGGTACGTTTCGTGGTCAACACCCACTGGCACGGCGACCATATCGGCGGCAACCAGGTGTTTTCCGGCGCCGAAATCATCGGCCACAAGACCCATCCGGAAGACATTGAGAAGCGGGCCAAGCCTGACGCCGAGGCGGAGTTGAAGAAGCTGCCCGCGGATCTGGAAGCGTTGCGCAAGCAACTCGCCTCCGGCGTCGCCCGAAACGGCCAACTGTTAACCGACGCACAGAAGCAGCGGATCGCCCGTAGTATCGAATTGAATGAAGCCCGGCTGGATGCCCTCCGCCAGACCCGCTTCACGCCTCCTTCCGCGACCATCGACTTGCGCATGGATCTGACCATCGGTACGCGAAAGATCCGCATGATCCACTACCGCGCGCACACCCGCGGCGACTTGGTCGTCTACCTGCCGGACCAAAAGCTCCTGATCACCGGCGACCTGCTGGACGATCTCCCGTTTGGCGGGCACGGTTACCCCTCCGAATGGATTGCGGCGCTAGAGGAACTGGAGAAACTGGACTTCGAAACCATGATCCCCGGCCACGGCCGGATCCGCCGTGGCAAAGACCATCTGCGGCTGGTCCGGGAAGTCTTTGTTTCCCTTCTCCAGCAGACGCGCGACGCCGCTGCCAACGGCATGAGTCTGGAGGAAGTCAAGAAGGCGGTGAACTACGAGCCGTTCCGCGCGCGCCTGACCGGCGGCGACGAATTGGCCGGACGCTTTTTCAACTTCTTCCTTCCCGAGTTCATTGAGCGCGCTTATCAGGAGACAACGGGTAAACTGAAGGAATGACGCTTCGGCCGGCTCTGGTGGCCCTGTTCCTGTGTCTCCCCCTGGCCCATGCGGAGAGGCTCAAGCGCGAGACCCTGCAAGCCTGGGACGCCTACGTTCAGGCTACGGAGCAGCGTATCCACGGGGAATTGGAGCGCGGCAATCCATTTCTCAACGTGAACCCTCACGACGGCGGCCGTGTGATCATCGAGAAGCGGAAAGTCGCGGCTAAGGTGGAAGATGGGATGATCCACCATTGGGTAGGGGCCGTCTTCATCCCCGGCGTGACCCTCAACCGCCTGCTGGCGTTCGTCCAGGACTACAACCACCACTCCAGGTACTTCTGGGACGTGGAAGACTCCAAGCTGCGCTCGCGCGACGGCGACACCTTCCACATCTACATGCGCTTCCGGCGGAAGAAGATCCTTACTGTGCATTACAACACCGAGCACACCGTGGTGTACCGGCGGCACGACGCCCATCGCGCGTCCAGCCGCAGCGCCACGACGCGCATCGCCGAGCTGGATGACCCAGGAAAGCCCGGCGAGCGGGAAAAACCGGTCGGCGACGACAGCGGGTTCCTCTGGCGGCTCAACAGCTACTGGCGTTTCCAGGAGGCCGGCGGCGGCGTCCAAGTGGAGTGTGAATCGCTGAGCCTAAGCCGGAGTATTCCGGGAGCCATCGCCTGGCTCATCCGCAGCTACGTCGAGTCGGTTCCCCGGGAATCGCTGGAAAACACCCTCCTGCAGATGAGCGCCGGGGTGCGCGGGGCACCCAACAAGCCTGCCGCCAAGTGAGTCTACCCGTCGTCCTGAGTTGGTGGTAGCATCCCCATTGGCATGTTGATCTTTGCAGTCGTCGGGATGGTTGGTTTCTTTTTCCTGCTGGTTTCCGCTCTCTTTGGCGGCGACCACGACGGGGGTGTTGAGGGCGCTGCGGACCACGAGGTCGATCACGATGCCGGCCCCAGCCCTTTCAGTCTTCGCGTCATTTCCATGTTCCTGACCGGCTTCGGGGCTACCGGAGCCGTAGGCATGGCTTACGGGCTGAAGTACCCGCTCAGTTCCCTTCTGGGCGTGGTGATGGGGGCGGTGATGGGCTATGCCGCCTTCAAGCTGATCCAGTTTTTCATGCGACAGCAGTCCAGCTCGACAGTCGGCGACGACGACATGGTTGGGGTAGTGGGCGAGGTCTCCGTGGCGATTCCCAAGGGAGGCATCGGCCAGGTGGGACTGACCGTGAAAGGCCAGCGGCGATATCCCTCGGCGCGGGCTGCCGGCGAAACCGCCATCGAGGAAGGCGCCGCTGTCAAAGTGGTGCACAGCGCGGGGAACACCGTGACCGTCGAGCGCCTATGACCGGTCACCCTGCTTTTCAGGAGGCAAATCATCATGGGAATTTTTGAAGGCAACGTCATCGTCGTCGCCATTGTGTTTCTGGTGGTGGCCTTCATCGCCCTGCTGCGCATCGTTTCCACCAATTACATCAAGGTGCCGCCCAACCGGGTGGCCGTGTTTTACGGGCGCGATCGCCGCACCAAGGAAGGCACAACGGTCGGCTTCCGTGTGGTCACCGGCGGGTCGGCGTTCCGGCGCCCCTTGGTGGAAGCGGTCACCTACCTGGACCTGAACGTCTTCTCCATTGACTTGGACGTGCACGGAGCGCCGAACAAAGACGGCGTGCAGGTGGACGTGAAGGGCGTCGGCAACGTCAAGATCCTGAGTGACGAAGCCTCCTTGATGGCCGCGTGCGAGCGCTTCCTGGGCATGCGCCCTGAGCAAATCAAGGAAATCGCCTACAAGAACCTGGAAGGCCACCTGCGCGCCATCGTCGGACGGCTGACGGTGGAAGAGATCGTCAGCGACCGTGCCAAGTTCAATCAGGAAGTGCTGCGAGAGGCCGCCGAAGACCTGCGCAAGATCGGCCTGGGCATCGACGTACTGACCATTCAAGAGATCAAGGACGCCTACGGCTACATCGAGTCCCTGGGCCAGAAGCGCACCGCCGAGGTGAAGAGCCAGGCCAAGATCGGCACCGCGCAAGCCGAGCGCGACGCCAACATCCTGGCCAGTACAGCGATGCGCGAGGGCAAGCAGAAAGAAAACGAGAACCTGGCCATGATCGCGGAAGCGGAAAAGCTGCGCGACGTGAAGAAGGCGCAGTACGAGGCCGAGATCAGCCAGCAACAGGCCCAGACACGCATGACCGGGCCCCTGGCGGAAGCGCAGGCCAAACAGAAGGTCGTGGAACAGGAAGTCATGGTCGAGAAAGTCCGGACCATGAAGGAGACCGAAGTCGCCGAGGCGGAGGCGCTGCGCAAAGAGAAGGAACTGATCGCCACGGTCATCAAGCCGGCCGACGCCAAGCGGCAGGCCACCATCCTGGAGTACGAGGCCAATCGACAAGCCACCATTCTTAACGCCGAAGGTCAGAAGCAGGCGGTGATGGTAGCGGCCGAGGCGGAGCGGCAGCGACGGGAAATGGAAGGGCAAGGCGAGGCGGCGGCCATCAAAGCCAGAGGCGAAGGCGAGGCCGCAGCGATCCGGGCTCGAGGCGAGGCGGAAGCCTCGGCCATCAAGGCCAAGGTTCTGGCGGAGGCCGAAGGTCTGCGCGCCAAGCTCATGGCCGAGGCCGAAGGTGTGGAGAAGAAGGCGGTCGCCTTCGCGCACCTCGATCAGGCCGGCAAGACCATGCTGGTGCTGGAGCGCCTCCCGGAGATCATCAAGAACTTCTCCTCGGTGATGGGCGCCATCGCCGCGCCCATGGGCAACATCGACAAAGTCGTGATGATCGACAGCGGATCGGGCGCCGACGGCAAAACTTCCATGGCGCGCTTCGCCGGCACTGTCCCAGCCGTGTTGTTTGACCTGCTGCAAAAGGCGGACGCGCTGGGCATCGATCTCAAGGGATTGCTGAGCAAGGCCGGCATTGAGACAGCCGCCGATGCCGGCGGCAAGCCCAACCCGCCCCCGGCGGAGAAGTAGCATGGCGCACGAAACCGATACCCTGCTGGTCCACTGCAGTGACCATCGACTGGCGAACGCCTGCCAGAAGTTCGTCGAAGAGGAGTTGAAGGTTCCAGTCTACGACCTAGTCTCCGTGCCTGGAGGTCCGCAGTTTCTGCGAGCGCTCGAATATCTGCCGAAGTTCGCGTGGGCCGGACGGCGTTGGCTGCGTTTCCTGGTGGACTCACACCACATCAAGCGCGTGATCCTGATTGCCCACCTCGACTGTGGCTGGTACAAGCACCTGCACGGCAAGGAAGAGAACCACGAAGCCCGTCAGAAGGAAGACCTGCGCCACTCCGCCGCCGACTTGCGCGATTGGCTCCCGGGTCTGCGGGTGGAAGCTTGGTTCGCCGCCAGCGCCGGCGATGGCGCCCACTTTTCCAAAGTTGACTAAGTCAAAATGGGCGCAGGCGCGCCCCTAAGCCTCGCTCGCCGCATCCCGCCAGTTACTGATAGACTTTACAATCGAAGGCCCTCATGAACCCTTGGCTGCCCAAGTCCGTGCTTCTGCTACGGGATTACAGCCTCCGCAAGTTCACTTCTGATCTGATCGCGGGGGTCACGGTAGGCCTGGTGGCGCTGCCCTTGGCCATGGCCTTCGCCATCTCCTCCGGGGTCGCGCCGCAAGCGGGAATCTACTGCGCGGTAGTTACGGGCTTCATCATTTCGGCATTCGGCGGATCCAAATGCCAGATCGGCGGGCCGACCGGCGCTTTTGTGGTGGTGGTGGCCGGGATCGTCGCCAAGTACGGGATGAGCGGGCTCTTCATGTGCACCATGATGGCCGGCGTCATCCTGGTGATCCTGGGGGTGACCAAGTCCGGGGCCGCGGTGAAGTTCATCCCCCGCCCGGTGGTGGTGGGTTTTACCAACGGCATCGCCGTGCTCATCGCCAGCACCCAGATCAAAGATTTTTTCGGACTGGACATTCCCGCCGTGCCCGGGGAATTTCTGGCGCGAATGAAAGCAGTGGCGGCCGCGGCTCCCACCTGGCATCTGGGTGCGACCATTGTCGCCGGACTGGCCCTGGCCACCATCTTGCTGTTCGCGCGCTATGTACCGCGCATCCCCGGCTCGATTGTCGCGATGCTTGGCGGAACGCTGCTGGTGACCCTGCTGAAGCTGCCGGTCGAGACCGTCGGGTCGCGATTCGGTGGAGTGCCCAGCGGATTGCCCCATCTGGAGATCCCGGCGTTCGAGCCGCAGTTGATCCTCACCTTGCTCTCGCCGGCCTTAACGGTGGCTATGCTGGGCGCGATCGAATCGCTGCTCTCCGCGGTGGTTTCGGACCGCATGAGCGGCGACAGCCACAACCCCAACGTGGAGTTGATCGCCCAGGGCATGGCCAACATTGCCGCTCCGCTGTTTGGCGGGCTGCCGGCCACAGGGGCCATCGCCCGCACCGCCACCAACATCCGTTCCGGAGCGCAGACGCCGATGGCCGGCATTGTTCACGCGGTGACTCTGCTGGCCATCCTGGTTGCCGCAGCACCACTGGCCGGGTATATCCCCATGTGCGTGCTGGCTGCCATCTTGATGATGGTGTCTTACAACATGGGCGAGTGGCACGAGATTCCCCAGTTGCTCCGACTGGCAAAATCCGATGTGATTATCTGGTTCTTGACCTTCGGCCTCACGGTGATGGCCGATCTGACAGTGGCCGTCGAGTTCGGCATGATCGTGTCGGCGCTGGCATTCATACGCAAAGTCACGATGACCACCACCATTTCAGAAGTCACTGGGGATTACGTGAAGAACGGTCAAGTTCACATTCTCCAGGACAAGGAGATCCCGGCGTACGTGCGGATCGTGCGCATCCATGGACCTTTCCTGTTCGGAGCCACCGACAAGATCGACGAGGTGCTGCGCCGGATCGAAGAGTTTCCCCTGGTGGTGATCTTCCGTCTGCGCAACATGACCGCGATTGATTCCACCGGTTTGCAGGCGTTGGAGGACGTGGCCGACCGGTTGCACGCGTCGGGGCGGCACATGATCTTGTGCGGAGCCCGCGAGCAACCTTCCCGGCTGATGCAGCAGGCGGATTTCGAGCGGCACGTCGGCCGCGAAAACATCTGCCCCAACGTCCAGGCCGCTTTGGACCGGGCCCGCGCCATCATGGATAAGTCGGTGGTCGACGCCTGGCAAGTTTCGGGCCAGCCGAAATGAACCCTACGGGCTGCTGGACGAGGCCGCGGCCGGGACCGGGGCCACGACTGCCGGCCGCGACACGCCCTCGCGATCATCGCGGTGCCAGGGAACTTTGCCCCGCATCAGGTTGGCAAAGGCCCGCGAAGGATTCAGGCCCGTGCGCACCGCGAGCTTGATCCAACGATTGTCGGTGGCCCGTTCCACGCGCCGGATCAGGTAGCGGTCCAGGGCATCCTCGCCGATCATCCAGCCGGTCCCGATGGTTGGCGTCACCACCAGGTCCACGAAGCCTTGCGTTCCAGGAATCTTGCCGGAATTGCCCAGCGAACTTTCGCTGATCGGTCCGATCTCAAACTGCGTGCTGTAGACCGCCGAAAACGCGAACGATCGCGCAATGCTCTTCCAGTAGGTGGCGTTCCGGCCGAAGTTGACGGCCCGATAACTGGGGTCATTCTGGCGTTGGATATAACCGGTGACCGCTCCCATCATGGGATGGCCGATGTAATTCACCAGGAACGGGTCGCCGTCGTTCCAGTGGTCCAGATCGCGGACCGAGCGGATGTAATCGCGGAAGAATGGGCCTTTCAACTCGCTCCGGGTTCCAGGTTCGGTCATGAAGCGGAAGGCATGTTGGGCCATCAGGAACCGGAAGGATTGATTGATGGCCGGCTGCCATTCGAAACTGGTCCGCGACGGCGTCGGCCGGATCACTGGAGTCAGTGCGGGAATCGGCCGTAAAGCCACTGGGTCGGAACCTGGCTCGACGGTTGGATCGAATGGCCGATCTACCGCGCTGGAGCCGCGCCGGGACGCAACGCTGCCGTCTTCGGTACTGGTGTCCGTTCCCGACGATGGTCTGACGGCCTGCCCTTGGCCGAAACACATAGCCGTACCCAACAACCACGCGAGGACCGGTAGTTGAAATACACGACGCCGCATCCGCAACCAAGCTCCTGGGTAAAGTTAGAAACTCCTTTCAGTTATAACATTGAACTGCCCGTTCTGGGAACTGCGGACGGTTTCACTAGTCGGCGGTCAGGAAGCGATAGAGGATTCGCAGAAGACGGTACCCGGCGCGGTAGTCGTCCGTCGCGTAGGAAACGGTATGGCTGCCGGTGCGTTTCACCGTTGGGATCTGCGCAGCGACGTCGGCCAGCGCGGTGCCGGAGTAAGTCACTTCGAAGGTGAACGGCGCTTTCATCGGGGGCATGGTGACCTTGGAACGGTTGCCAACGGCGCGCTCGGAGGCTTGGCGGATCTCGGCGCGGACTTCGTCCACCGGACGAAAGATGGCCGCCCGCGTTCCGATGGCCTGCTTCACTTCCACGGCTTCCAGACCCGGGATGAGCTCACGGGCCTGGGCGATGGCTTCCTGGTCCCCGGTGATCAGGACCACCGGCACGCTCAACGACGCGGCGTACAGGATGTTGATGCCGCCTTCGCCCACCCGCGTTCCGTTCACCAGCACGTCGCGCAACGCGCCCGACCCGGTATGGGCCTGCACACCCACAGGACTTCCGGCTCGTGCGTGGTAGCCGATGAAGATGACGGCCGCAAAGCTTTGATCCAACCCTTCCATCATGCCGGCTGCCTTGAAGTAATTACTGACGAGGCGCGCCGGTGACTTGAGGTCTTCCAGGAGCAAGTTGCGCTGTGACCCGTGGGCGTCATTCACCAGGACTTCCGTTGCTCCGGCGGCCAGCGCTCCCTCAATCGCGCGATTCACTTCTTCGACCATGAGTTTGCGGGCACGGCTGTACTCGCCGCCCTGCGCGGAGAGTTGGTCTGGAGCCACCACGCCGTTGATCCCTTCCATGTCCACGGAGATGTAGACCTTCAGGGGGCGGGTCTGCCCGGCCAGGAGCGGAGCGAAAGCAAGAGTGAGGAAACAGAGAATCCGGCGCATGGCGGCAGTATAATCTTTTCTCCTATGAAAATGACGTTTGCCCTGCTGTTCCTGCCCTTGCTGGCTGCCGCACAAGACTGGCTGCCCCGGATCGAGAAGGAAACTGCGCGCGTGGAGAAGCAGATCATCGCCATCCGCGAGAACCTGCACCAGAATCCGGAGCTGTCGAACCGCGAGTTCAAGACCGCTGCCTTGGTGGCCGATTATCTGCGGAAGCTGGGTCTGGAAGTCCAGACCGGCATCGCGCACACCGGTGTGGTGGCCTTGCTGAAGGGCGGAAAGCCCGGCCCGGTGGTGGCGGTGCGCGCCGACATGGACGCCTTGCCGGTGACCGAAAACACCGACTTGCCGTTCCAGTCGAAGGTGCGGGCCACCTTCGGGGGACAGGACGTCGGCGTGATGCATGCCTGCGGCCACGACGTCCACACCGCCGTTCAGCTCGGGGTGGCCGCGGTGCTGTCGGCGATGCGCGCCGACATTCCCGGGACCATCCGGTTCATCTTTCAGCCGGCCGAAGAGGGCGCGCCCCCGGGCGAGGAAGGCGGCGCTTGCATGATGGTCAAGCAGGGTGTGCTGGCGAACCCGAAGCCCAAAGCCATTTTCGGTCTGCACAACTTTTCCGAGATGCCGGTTGGACAGGTGGGCTACTCGGAAGGTCCGGCGCTATCTGCCGCCGACACGTGGGAGGTGAAGATCATTGGAAAGCAGGCTCACGGCGCGCGTCCGGAACTTTCCGTCGACCCCGTGGTCACGGCGGCCCAGTTCATCCTGGCCATGCAGACCATCCGCTCGCGCACGTTGTCCGGCTCGGAACCGGGCGTGGTCACCATCGGCACGGTGCATGGCGGGCAGCGCCATAACATCATTCCCGCCGAAGTCACCCTGAACGGAACTACTCGGACGTTCCGCGGGGAGATGAGCGAACTGGCCGAGAAGCGCCTGCGCGAAATCCTGAAGGGCGTCACCGAGGCGGCCGGCGCGAAGGGTGAAGTGATCCGCTACGAGCGGGGCGCTCCGGCGACGATCAACGATGTCGCGCTCTCCCGCGCTTCGGTACCCGCGCTGATCCGTGTGGTGGGCAAGGACAACGTCAAGGAAGTGCCGCCAGCCATGGGCTCTGAGGATTTCTCCTGCTTCGCCAACGTCGTTCCGGGGTTCTTCTATCGCCTCGGCCAGACTACTCCGCAGCATCCCTCCGGCGACCACCACACTCCCACTTTCCGCGCCGACAACGGTTCCGTGCCGGTGGGCATCAAAGTGATGAGTTACCTGCTGCTGGATTATCTGGAGAAGAACAAGTAGGGTTCGTCAGTCTAGCCAATTCCCGAAGTACGCGCGGTGCGCTTCGCAGCGGCACCGGCCTTCGTACGGCTCCTGACAACTGCGAATGAGCGCCAAACGTCTTTCGCCTTCCGCCTTGGGTATCGGCTCGGAGTCGCTCGACGTTTCTTCGCCGCAGAAGACGTCCCGATACAAGCGTACCGTATAGACTTCGCATGCCGGGCACCAGTAGTAGCAGTCAGTGCACTCATCGCCCATGATTCTGCCCGAGATGCTGGCAACGGGCTTCCCTTCGAAGGGCTTGTGGCAGAGGCTGCACGCGACGTCGGCCATCATTCAACTCCCGACAGTCGAAGCCCGAAAAACACCAGGCTGACAATAAACACGCCAGCGGAAAGGATGATCCCCAGGATGTAGGCGATGGTCCGGGGAAGGTGCGGGCGGGAAAAGACGATGGCATGTTTCGGATCATCGTCGCGCGGCCGGCCCAGGCCCTCGATCCGGAGAAAATAGGGGCCCGGTCGCGGAATCTCGTATTGCTTGTAGCTGACGCTGACCGTGGAAAAGCCCGAGGTGCGCGAGCGAAACAGGACCAGGCTGCCTTCGATCGGCAGGCCGTCGGAAGTTGTCAGCACGTAGCTCAGCCCGGCGAATCGCGACGAGAAGTGCGGGCCCTCAACATTCAGGATCACCGGGCCCGGCTCGTTGAACACAACGTCCTGCTTTTCCACCAGCGGGAGACTGCACACCTTGGCTTTTCTCACCGTGGCGATCAGGCTCTTGATCATGAACCCCAAGGCCACCAGCCCGGCCACCATCATCGGCGGGCCGATCCAAGTCCAATGACGGTACAATTGCGCGAAAAACGAATCGTCCTTCATCTCGGACCTTTCCTCTGCCTACGGCAGCGCACGGCGCAGCTTGGTGGCTAGACCGATCAGGTGCTCCCATTCGTCTTCTTTCTGAGCCCAGAAGCTGGCGGCCACGAGCGAGCCGGCGGCAATCGTAACCGTGATGTTCCAACCCGGCGACGCTGCATGCTGCAATAGGACGTGCTGTACTTCCGTGTTCACCGCGGCTAGTGCCGCTTCCTGCTTGCCGATGACCGTGAATTCCTTCCGAAACGCCTCTTCACCGGCCTGGACGCGGTCGCCGACCAGAAGGTCGAAGCCCGGGGTGCGCGTGCAGATCGTGAGCGGGCCGTCGCGCCCGGCGGGCGTTCGTTCCGCCAGGCAGGCGAATCCGTTCGAGGTCGATTTCCCGCGTTTCCGCCGTGAACTGTACTGGAAGAGATAAGCGGATTCCGGCGGCAGTTGCACTTGCATCACGTGATTCGTGATGCAGTACTCTTCGGGAAACGCTTCGGCCAGCAGGGTACTGAGGCGATGGTCGGTCCTGGAAACCGTGCAACCCCGTACGAGGGCGAACTTTCGGACCCGCTCGCGCCGGGCCGCGGATTGACGAATGCCCGCGATCAGCCCGGCCACCACCAGCAGTCCGAAGACCGACATGATGATGATTTCAATTCTGTCCACGTCACTCCTTGCGGCGGAGCGAAAACCATGTCTGGCAATCGAAAGGCAAGCGGTCCCGCGGGCGAACGCCCTCACCGCGCAGGCGCTCGTAGAAAGGTAAGTCTATGGCGCGCATCACCAGCACCTTTTCCACCGACGACAGCTCGATGGAAAAGCCCGCCTGCTCAAAGACCGGACGCAATTCTTCATAGATCCGGGCATCGTTCGCCAGCTTGCGGACATAGCCGTTGATGTCGCCGTTGCGGGGCCGGCCGGTGGCAGTATTCCAAGCGGGCGAACGCTTGGCGGCCAGCGCCAGCCGTATGGACATGGTCAGGTCCTTGCGACCGTCGGGGAACAGACGTCCCCAGCCCAAGGTCCGCAATTCCCCGGTTTTCATTGCCTCCGGCAGCAGTTTGGCGATCAGCGGAGCCTGCTCGGCAAGCGGAAGCTCGCAGGACGGCCGATGAACGATCCCGCCCCGGTTCAGCTCGGATTCGAATGTCGTCCAACTGATCCGGCAGTCGCCGGATTCGATGCTGAAGGTTGTCTCGTTATACCGGGAGTCCCGCTGGACGGTTACCTGCGAGTACGCCGCGCCCGAAAGCCCCACGTACAAAACCGTCATGATCAGCGCCGTGCTCATCCGCAGTTTCTATTATCATCCCGTTATGCTCCTGACCCTGGCTTTCCTGCTGCTCCAACCATTCGACTATTACGTGCTGAGCCTGTCCTGGTCGCCGGAGCATTGCTCGACGCCGGCAGGCAAGGGCGATTCGCAGCAGTGCGGCTCCGGACGTCGCTTTGGTTTCGTGGTCCACGGACTCTGGCCGCAGTACGAGCGCGGTTACCCGCAGTCCTGCGGACCTGCGGGTGCGCTGCCTCAGGCGCTGGTCAACGAGATGCTGGCGATCATGCCCAGCGCCCGCCTGATCCGTCACGAGTGGGAAAAGCACGGCTCCTGCAGCGGTTTGCCGGCCGCCGAGTATTTTCAAAAGGTCCGCGCGGCATTTCAAGCGGTGAAGATCCCAGCGGAATACCAGACGCCCGGCGCTCCCGTGTATGTGGCTCCCGATCATCTCAAGCGGAAGCTACTCGACGCCAACACCCCGCGGAGTGACCGTTCCCTGGCCCTGTTGTGCCGCGGACGCTACTTGCAGGAAGTGCGCGTGTGTTTCACCAAGGATCTCAAGCCCCGCAACTGCGGAACGGATGTCCGCGACCGTTGCCGCGCTCCGGAGATCATTCTCCGTCCGGTGCGCTAGGCGGTGTTGACACGAAACAGCATGGTGTTTTAGTATGAAAGGTATCATGCGCCGCTGGTCCAATCACGTCGACCCGAAGTCCATTCCCGATTCAGTCCTGAAGCGAGAGTGGGCGCGACGGAACTCGCTGAAGCGGAGACGCTTCGGTGCAGGTTCGGGCCGGCCTAAGGTTCTGCGCCGATGCTCGGGTTGCGGGGCGGAGATGGGTTCCCGCGAATTCCGGAAACATCGTTGTGCTCCGCTCTGGAAGACCCAGTTGGTGAAACGTGGATTCCCCGGCCGCCGCTTCGACGTGGAGTTCTGGCAACTCCAGGGCGATGAGGCGATTTTTAGAGCGGCGTGGGAAATGGTGGAAACGGCGGAAGAAACCAAGTATGGACGAAAACCCACACTACAGCGAACTGTTACACATCTTCAATGAGCACGGCGTCGAGTACTTGATTGTGGGCGGGTATGCCGTGATGAAGTACACCGAGCCACGGTACACGAAAGACCTGGACGTGTGGGTCCGGAACTCGCCGAGCAACGCCAAACGGGTTTTTGAGGCGCTCACGCGATTCGGCGCGCCCGTTCATCGGGATGGAATCACGCCCGAAACCTTCCGCGCTGAGATCGTCTACCAGATCGGTGTGGCTCCCGTGCGCATCGACGTCTCGACACATATCGACGGTGTCACGTTCACCGCCGCCTGGCGAAAACGGACAGCGGGCAGGGTTTTTGGCGTCCAAGCAAGCTTCATTTCCTTGCCGGACTTGATCCGGAACAAGCGGGCCATGGCGCGGCGCCTGGACCTCGAGGATCTGGAAAGCCTTGTTCCGCGGGCCAGGCGGTCGCGCGCAACGAAGCATTGAATGGTCAGTCCGCCTTGAAGAAGCCGCGCAACTCTCCCACGTTGGCGATCAGCCCGTCATTGGGAAACTCGGCCAGCTTGTCGCCTGGGTAGTTGCCGTTGGTGACCCCCAACGTCCAACCACATCCGGCGTTTTTTCCGGCCGCCAGGTCCGACGGCGTGTCGCCTATCGTTACCACCCGGCGGACATCGACGACTCCGACTTTCTCCATGGCCCGAAAGATCAGATATGGCGCCGGCCGTCCGTGCGCCACTTCATCACTGGCGACCGACGGCAGGTCCCAGTGCAGCCGGCCCAGGATGATGTCCGTGACGCGCCGGTAGAACCCGGTGGTCAGGCAGATCTTGATGTTCTCGCGCTGCAGCCAGGCAAAACAATCCAGACATCCCGGCGTCGGCTCCACCGGTTGCGATTCGAAGTGGTGTTCCAGGAGATTGCGAAAGTGACGATAGGAGGATTCCACGCGGGGACGAAAATCCGGATGCAGCGGGCGAATCTGCTCGGCCCAAAGCGTTTCAAAGACCTGGCGCTTGGACCAGCCCATCATCGGCAGAATCTTCTCGCGGGTGGTCTTGATGCCGGTAGCCAGGGAGGCTTCCAGCAGACAGCGTCCGACTTCGCCGCCGTCGCGGACCGTGGTCCCTGCCATGTCGAAGCAGACCAGGTCGAACGGGAGCATGGGAGGGACCTAGGCGGGGACTAGACCGGCGCCGGCCCACAACAGGCCCGGACCCATGGAGGCCAGCACCACGGGGCCGCGATCGGACGCGCCGCTCAATTCCGAGAGGATCCGGCAGAGACTTACGCCACACGTAGCCGAGCCCAGGTTGCCGGCAGTGCGTGCGACTTCGGGAATCTTTTCGAGCGACACACCGAGTTGCCGGGCAAGGATTTCCACCAGGCGAGGATTGGGCTGGTGGATGGCGTAGCCGGAGAAGCGTTCCCGGGCGGTGGACAGCTTTTCTTCCAGTTCCTTGATGATGGCCGCCAGGCGATTCAACACCGCATCGGCCAGCGAGACGCCGCGAAAATCCACTTCCAGGGCTTCCTGTTGGGAGTCGCCTGCGCCTAATCCGACGCGAATGGTGCTGGCGAAGGCGGTTTCGCATCCGTAGATGAAATCGCCGATACGGTACGACCCCGCCGGAGCCGACTCGGCGCGTCGCAGCAGGAAGGCGCATGCGCCATCGCCGAACAATGCGCCCAGCTTCCAAGTGACTTTGTCGGGACGGAACCAGCGGCTATGGACGTCGGAAGCCACGACCAGCACCGCCTCACGCATCCCTGAGACGATCATGGCTTGGGCAACGGAAAAGGCGTTCAGCATCCCGGCACATCCGCCACCTACGTCGATTGCGCCGCAGGATGCCGGCAGAGCCAGTTCGCCATGCACCTTGGCCGCCAGCCCAGGATGGCCGATGTTGGTTTCGCTGGTGGCCACCACCAGACTAATGCCTTCCAGGGCGCCTTCGGGTAAGGACGCACAGGCTTGTTTCGCCAACGCAGCCTCGCCTTCGCCTTGGGCGGCTCGTACTACCGACGCGATCCCGGTACGCGCTTCGAGCGTGCCTTCTTCCAGACCGTACTCGCGGTCCACTTGCGCGGAGGCAATCGGATCGCCACCCAGGTGGTAACCCCACGCAGCTATCGCGACTTCCCCACGGCTTGGCCCAGGGCGGTTCAAAGAGAAGGCCAGACTATCACAAATCGCTCACCCGCCGAGGCGAGCTGAGTATCATGAGGCTGTGCGTTGGTTAACACTGTTCATCGTTTTGTGCTTGCCGGCCCCCGCCCAAGACGTCCCCAAGCCGCGAATCCTCGGTGTTTCCCACATGGCGCTCTACGCGACCGACCTGGCGAAGTCGCGCGCGTTCTATACGGATCTGCTGGGCTTCGCCGAGAGCAGCGCCGGCATCTTCCACATCAACGAAGATCAGTACATTGAACTGCACCAGGGCCCGCCGGGCCGCGACGGCCAGCTTCACCACATCGCCTTCTACGCGGATGGGAAAAGCATGAACCTGTCCGATCCCGACGCTCATACCGTGGAGGTTGTTGAACGGCGGCGGACGCGGGCACCGCTCCCGATTACCCGCATCTCCACGCGCATCATGCACGTCGGGGCGCTCATCGCCGAGTTGGCGCCGGCGATGAAGTTCTATCGCGACGGTCTCGGATTTCAGGAGTTCTGGCGCGGCAGCCGCTCCGGCAAGGTTCTGGATTGGGTGAATATGCGCGTGCCCAACGGTCAGGATTATCTCGAATTCATGCTCTACGAGACGCCGCCGAACGCCCGGGAACGAGGCGTGCGGAATCACGTGTGCCTGGAGGTGGCGGATATTCAGAAGGCAGTCGCGATCCTTGAATCGCGCCGCGCCCATGCCGGTTACGATCGCCCGATTGAGGTGCGCACCGGCGTCAATCGCAAGCGTCAGGCGAATCTCTACGATCCCGACGGCACGCGTGTGGAGCTGATGGAGCCAAACACGATCGACGGCCAGCCGGCGCCGTCGTCAACGGCGCCGCCACCAAGGTAGGGCCAGATCAGCGTTGTTCCCGGGCGGCGGCCTCGACCACCTGGCGCAAGCGTTCCAGGTCGCCTTCGATCTTCTTCTGTACCATGCCCTTAATGAACGGGGCAATGAAACGGATGAACCCTTTATAGCGCACGTTCATCGTGTGGTCGACGCGAGTGCGTGCGCCATCACCCGCCAAGCGGTATTCGCTACGCATCTGCCCCATCGAGCTTGAAATCTCCACCGCCAGCAATTCGTTGGTCCGTACGTCGAGGACCACCGATTCCATTTCCATTCTCCGGCCGCTCTCCTCGACGATCTCCAGGGAGCGGGCTCCCACTCGCGTGCCGCCCTCGGTGAGCGGCTTCGACTCGACCAGCCCGCCGAGCCACTGCTTGAGCCGTTCAGGTTCAGTAAGAAACGGATAGACCTGGGCCGGGGTTGCCGCAATGCTCACCTGAACTCGATAGTCCGCCATACTGCCTCCGATAGTCCAAACGAGAATCAGTCCGCCGGCGAGAGCCAGCACTGTCGTGATCAGCCATTTCTTCATCGCTCGACCATCTTCGTAACCGGCAAATAGAGTCCGGTGTGATTCAGGTCATAGGCTGGCTCGATCCGCGTGGTGTGATAGATCTCGATGGCGGGAAGTCCGACAACTTGGTAACCGTTCAGGCGCATCAGTTGCGGGAAGAGCGCTTGGTAGGCCATAGGAAGCGTGGCATAGGGACCGACATGCTCGACTGTGGCGTAGTCGCTGGCCGGCAAGACCTGATGAGCGATCCGGCCGTCGGACGCGAAGCGCCTTGGCACGCGAATCGCCGCGTCGAAGCGCAGCCGTTCCGGCGGTGTGGTGCCAGGCGCGTCGTGGCCGATGCCCATCAGGACCAGTTCCGGCTCCAGCTTGCGCCGGCGGGCCCAGGCCTGAAGTTCATCCCATAGAGTCTCACTCACCGATTCGTAGGGGCCAACGTGACGAATAAACGCGAGATGCGTCTCGCGTAGCCGGACGACTTTCAGCAGCGACAGCTCGAACCCTCGGCTCGGATCGTCGAGCAGTTCATGGCTGCGACGGCGGGCCGCGGGCCACTCGGCACGTCCAGTTTCCCGGTAGTCGCGCGGCGTGGTTCCAAACCGCCGGCGGAAAGCCCGCGTGAAGGTCTCGTGGTTGTGGAATCCGCTATCGAGCGCGATCTCCAGGATCCCCGCTTCGTAGAGCAGCAACCGGAATGCCGCACGCTCCAGACGTAGCCGCTCCACGTACGCGCGCGGCGTTTCACCCACCGTGTCTGCAAACGCGCGTTGAAAATGGAAGGACGAAAAGCCGGCCTTGCGGGCCACGGCGTCAAGCGACAGATCTCCGTCCAGTGTCGCCTGAATGTGCACCAGCACTGGCAGGATGGTCTCGATGGAGGGACTGGTTGGACTCAACGCACCGAGTGTACCAACCGCTTCGTCAGGCGACTTGACGTTTCTTGCGGAGGCATGCCGCTACCGAGATCAGTTAGCCAATCTCAGCGGCCTCGAGCAATGAAAGCTCGCGCTTCCTTGATCTCCGCGGCGCGGTCGCGGGAGCGACCGGCAATCTTGAGGAGCGCCCCATAGTGCTCGCGGGCTTTCTCCCCTTGACCTGACTGTCGCGCCGCACGTGCCGCACCCAAGACGGCGTAGAACCGGTTCGGCGCCAAGCCCAGCGACTTCTCGTACTCCAACAGGGCCGTCTGTGGTTGCTTCATCTCCACGAGAAGGTCGGCGAGGAGTTCTCTGGCAGGGAGGGCGGGACCGGGAGTGACCGGGTGTTTCTCCGTGGAGTCCTCGAGATCGGCCGCGGCTCGTGCCAGCCGCAACGCCTCGCTGTCGTTTCCGCCGGCGTGCTCCACCCAGGCCCGCGCGGACTGTCGGAGTACTTCCGTGGCGCTCTGCCATTCGAGCTGTTTTTGTTCGGTTACTTGAGCGGCCAGAACATCGAGCTTCTGCAAACTGCCTTTCGCTCCCTGCAGGTCACCGCTCCTGGCTGCTCCGACGGTCTGAGCGAAAGAGACGATGGCCGCGGCCCAGGGAAACCGGTTCCAAGGGAATGACGCCGGCGACAAGCACAACTTCG
>CAYPHP010000012.1:0-7296 GCA_964410045.1 uncultured Acidobacteriota bacterium
CGACCGGCGTCCGCGGCTCACGGAGCAGGAAGTGCGGGAGGCGCTGTCCGGTAATCTTTGCCGCTGCACCGGCTACGTCAAGCAGGTGGAGGCCCTGGTGGCTGCTTGCGGCAAGAAGGGAGACCGCTGATGAGCGAAAAACTTGCAGTGGTCGGTAAACGGGTTCGCAAGGTAGACGGCGAGAAGCTGGTACGCGGACGTCCGGTGTTCACCGATGATCTTCAGCTTCCGGGAATGCTCTACGGCAAGATCCTAGCCAGCCCGCACGCGCACGCGCGCATCAAGCGCATCGACGCGTCGGCGGCCAAGGCCCTGCCGGGCGTCGCCGCAGTGCTCACCTGGCAGGACGTGCCCCGAGTGGCGCACACCACGGCAGGACAGAGCTGGCCCGAGCCGTCGCCCTACGATACCTACCTGCTTGACAACAAGGTGCGCTTCGTCGGCGACCGCGTGGCCGCGATTGCCGCGGAGAGCCGGGCGATCGCCGAACAGGCGGCCGCGCTGATCGAAGTGGAATACCAGGTGCTTCCCGCGGTGCTGGAGATGGAGAAGGCCGACGCCGCCAAAGCGCCGGTGATTCATGACGAGCCCGACTCGACGGGCATCCACGACGCCCGGCGCAATGTAGCCGGGCAGTTGCTCCGCGAAGTCGGCAATGTGGATCAGGGATTCCGCGAGGCGGACCGGATCTTCGAGCACGAATATCGCACTTCGCGCCAGCAGCACTGCAGCCTGGAAACGCACGTCACCATGGCTTGGCTGGACGAGGACGACCGCCTGGTGATCCGCAGCAGCACCCAGGTGCCGTTTCACACGCGGCGTCAGGTGGCCATGATCCTGCAGATTCCGGTACAGCGGGTCCACGTAATCAAGCCGCGGATCGGCGGCGGCTTCGGCGGCAAGCAGGAAATGTTGCTGGAAGACATCTGCGGAGCGCTGGCTCTGGCCACGCGTAGGCCGGTGAAGATGGAACTGACACGCCGCGAGGAGTTCTTCATGAGCCGCAGCCGTCATCCTCAAGTGCTGCGGACCAAGATCGGCGTCAAGCGCGACGGAACCGTCGTAGCCAATCAAATGTCGGTGTTGGCCACCACCGGCGCGTACGGCAGCCATTGCAACACGGTGCAGGGCAACACCGGCAGCAAGGTGCTGCCGCTCTACCGCGCTCCGCATATGCGCTTTGACTGCAAGGTGGTCTACACCAACATGCCGGTGGCCGGCGCGTTCCGTGGCTATGGCTGTCCGCAGGGGTACTTCGCTCTGGAAACCGAGATGGACCTGATCGCCAACGAGCTGAGAATCGATCCCGTGGAACTGCGGGTCAAGAACATGATCCGCAAGGGCGATATCGACGAATTGTCAGCAGTGCTTGGCGAAGGCAGGAAGGGGCTCCCGAGGCACATCGATAGCTGCGGGCTTCCGGAGTGCCTGGAGCACGGGGCCAAAGCCATCGGCTGGACCGCCAAGCGCTGCACGCACGATGTTCCGGGTAATCCGCACTTGAAGCGCGGCGTCGGTGTGGCCTGCTCGATGCAAGGGAGTGCGATCGCCGGAGTGGATTGGGCCGCGGCCCTGCTGAAGTTGAACGAAGACGGCTCGTTCAATCTGCAAGTCGGCGCTACCGACCTGGGGACGGGAAGTGACACGGTGATCGCCCAGATCGTCGCCGAGACTCTGGGGATCACGGTGGACAAGCTGATCGTTACGTCGTCGGACACCGACTTCACGCCGTTTGATGTGGGCGCATACGCCTCCAGCACGACGATCATTTCCGGTGGGGCGGCGAAGAAGGCCGCGGAAGAGGTCCGCGGGGAGATCCTCGAAATCGCTTCCAAGATGCTGGAAGTTCCGGCGAGCCAGTTGACTCTCCACGACAACAGGGTTGAGGCTCACGGCGTGGTCCGCAAGTCCGTGACCATGGCCGATCTGGCCCGCTTCGCCATGTACAAAGAGAAGCGCCAAGTCGTGGGAAGTGCCTCACACTTCAACCTGGACAGTCCGGCGCCCTTCTGCGCGCAGTTCGCTGAGGTCGAAGTAGACACCGAGACCGGACAGGTCCGCGTGCTTCATTTCGTCAGTGCGGTCGATTGCGGCGTCGCCATCAACCCGCAGCTTGCCGAGGGTCAAGTGGAAGGCGCGGTCGCCCAAGGCTTGGGCTATACGCTCTCGGAGGAAATGCTGTTCGACGACGCCGGACGGATGCGCAACCCCAGCTTCGCCGGATACAAGATCCCTACAGCAGCGGACATGCCCCAACTGACCACGATCCTGGTGGAAACCAACGAACCGTTAGGGCCGTATGGCGCGAAGTCCATCGCTGAAGTGCCGATTGATGGCGTGGCCCCGGCCATTGGTAACGCGATTTTCAACGCGGTCGGCGTGCGTCTGCGGAAACTGCCCTTCCGTGCTGAGGACGTGCTACACGCCTTAGCGGAACTGGATGAAACCGGCCGCGGCCAGCCGGCCGCTGATTAGTTCTTGGAGTGCGGCGGCTTGCCGCCGCTTTGAGACTCCGGCAGCTTGCTGCCGGCGAGATTGGAGACTCGAGAGATCATGAGTACCGCAAGACACTTGCCAACGCTGCAACAGGAAATTGCCCGGCGCGCCAAGGCCCTGGAGCCCGACATTGTGGCGTTCCTGCGCGACCTGATCCGCATTCCCGCGGAGAGCGGCCAGGAGGGTCCGGTGGTTGCCCGCGTTCGCCGTGAGATGCAGCTCGCGGGTTTTGATGAAGTACGTGTCGATCCCCTCGGCAACATCCTCGGTCGGATCGGCCATGGACGCAAAGTGATCATGTTCGATTCCCACCTCGACACCGTTGGCGTGGGCGATCCCAAGGAGTGGGCTTGGGATCCTTACGAAGGCAAGCTCGAAGGGGGCTTCGTCTACGGTCGTGGCGCCTGCGACCAGCGAGCCGGCATCGCCTGCCTGGTCTATGCCGGAAAGATCATCAAGGATCTGAAGCTCGAAGGCGACTACACCTTCTATGCCGTCGGATCGATCATGGAAGAGGATTGCGACGGCCTGGCCTGGCTCTACATCCTTCGTGAGGAGAGGATTCCCGCGGATTGCGTGGTCATCACCGAGCCGACCAACCTGCGGCTCTATCGCGGCCATCGTGGGCGGATGGAGATCGAGGTCCACTTGCGGGGCACATCGTGCCACGCCAGCGCTCCGGAGCGCGGTGTCAACCCGATCTACAAGATGGGCCGGCTTGTGGCGCAAGTGGAGAAGTTGAACGCCAAGCTCAACAGCGATCCATTCCTGGGGAAGGGAACGATTGCGGTTACCGAGATCCGTTCCATGTCGCCGTCGCTGTGCGCAGTGCCGGGGGCCTGCACCATCCATCTCGATCGCCGCCTGACCACCGGAGACACGCTGGAAAGCGCGGTCGCCGAGGTCAAGGCTCTTCCCGGCGCCAAGAACGCCGAGGTGGAAGTGCTGCACTACGAGCGCGCCAGCTATAGCGGCTTGGTCTACCCGATGCAGAAGTATTACCCGACATGGAAGCTGGAGGAAGATCACCCGTTGGTCCGCGCGGGAGTAGCGACTTACCGCGAGCAGTTCGGCCAGGACCCGGTGGTAGACAAGTGGGTCTTCAGCACCAACGGCGTCGGCAGCATGGGCATCATGGGCGTCCCCACGATCGGTTTCGGCCCAGGCGACGAAACCTGTGCCCACAGTGTCCAGGAACGCGTATCGGTGCAGCAACTGGTGGAAGCAGCACAGTTCTACGCGGCGTTTCCGGGTGTGTACTCCGCCAAGTAGGGGTCAGCCATGGAACTCGTTCCACTTCGTCTCGACCTTCTCCTGAAACGGATGTTTCAGGAGTACCGGCAGGAAGGCAAGATCTTCGATCTGCCCAAGAGCCGCTTCTTTCGCGGCGACCCGGCGCTGGATACGTCGATTGAAGTTCAAGGACGGCGCGCCTCAACGCCGTTGGGTCCGGCAGCGGGGCCGCACACGCAGATGGCTCAGAACATCGTGCTGTGCTGGCTGGGAGGATCGCGAGCCATCGAGCTGAAGACCGTCCAGGAACTGGATGAGTTGAAGATCCCCCGGCCCTGCATCCACGCTGCCAACGTCGGGTACAACGTGGAATGGTCACAGGAGCTGAAGCTGGAGTCGTCTCTGCGGGAATACGTCGGCGCAGCGATGGCCTTGAAAGTCCTGCAGACCTCGGGGCTGCTGGGGGAAGAAGCCTCGAAGCAGCAGACCGTGCTGGACATGAGCGTCGGCTACAGCCTCGACGGGGTTCGTTCGCCGCGGATGCGCTCCTGGATCGAGTCGATGAAGGACGCCCGTACCGTGATCGAAGAGCTGCGCGGTACGCTGACCGGCCCGCTGGCGCCCTACCGCGACCTTGATTTTCCCACACGGATCAGCGACAGCGTCACGCTGTCCACGTTCCACGGCTGCCCGGCGGAAGAGATTGAGCAGATTTGCGAGTTCCTGCTCACGGAGATGGGCGTTCACGTCTGCATCAAGATGAACCCGACACTCCTGGGCCGCCCGGAAATCGAGCACTTGCTCTACGACGTGATGGGCTACAGCGAGATCCGCTTGCAGCCCGAAGCGTTCGACCGGGATCTGCGCCTTGCCGAAGCTGTGGACCTTGTGCGGCGGCTGGACGGTGTTGCGCGCCGCAGCAGCCGCCGGCTGGCCGTAAAGCTCTCCAACACGCTGGTGATCAAGAACCACGAGACCTTTTTCCGCGAGCCGGCAATGTACCTGTCGGGTCCGCCGCTGCACGTAATCACTCTCAACCTGCTGCGGCGGTTTCGCGAACGGGTGGGATCTGCGATTCCCATTTCATTCTCCGCCGGAGTGGATGCGCAGAACTTTCCCGAAATGGTGGCACTGGACCTGGCGCCCGTGACCACGTGCACGGACCTGCTGCGGCCCGGCGGATACGCGCGGCTGTCGCGGTACATGGACAACCTGGAAGCGCGGATGCGGGAACTCGGGGCCCGGACGCGCACCGAATTCATTCTGCGGCACTCCGGCCAGGGCTTAGTGGCGATCCGCGGCCTGGTCCGGCGAGCGTTCCCTCCGTGGCTGCAGGAGTCCGCGCAGGCCAAGCTTGAGCATTGGTGGCAAACCGGTCAGCCTTCACTCCGCGAAGTGATCGCCAACATGGGAGATTTGAAGGCGCTGCTGGCGGCGGAGGCCGGATTGCTGAATACGACTCCGATCGTCGAGCGGGAGACGGCCGATCCGCGTTACGCGGCGGCCCGCAACCGCGGCGTACCGCGCAAGATTGGTTCCCAACTCTATCTCTACGACTGCATTAACTGCGACAAATGCGTTCCGGTCTGCCCCAACGACGCCAACTTCGTTTACGAAACGCAACCCGTTTCCGTGGCCTACCACAACTATCGCTTGGATGCCGGAGAGTTGCTGGAACTCCCCGGCGAAGTGTTGCGCATCGACAAGGCTCACCAGATCGCCAACTACGCCGACTTCTGCAACGAGTGCGGGCATTGCTCGGTGCATTGTCCGGAAGACGGCGGCCCGCAGCGGGAGAAGCCGCGGTTCTTCGGCAGCCTGGAAACCTACCGCCAGGCCCGCAAGCAGGGCTTCTACGTGGAATACGGCGAGAACACTCGGGCGATCTACGGAACGCTGGACGGTTGGTCCTACCGCTTGGCCGTGGACCACGACCTGGCGGTATTCGACGACGGCATCGTGGAGGTGCAGTTCGACTACCAGACCGCCAGGATCCTAAGCTGGCGGTTCGCCGACGACCAACCGGTGGACGGCCACACGGTCCGAGTCTCCGTGTTCCTGGAGTTGAAATACCTGCTCGAAGCCGTTTCTGACCCTAAGCACACCAACTACGTCAACGTCGCCAACGTGGGAGCGTGAAACATGCCTGTCGCCGAAAAGAGGAAGAGGACATCCCCGGCCAAGACCGCTTGGTTCAACGGGAAGGATTGGATCACCACGGAAGAATGGAGCGAGGCGGAAATCGGCACGCTGCTGGACGTGGCCGGCGACTTGAAGCATCGCTTCAAGTCCGGCCGCCCGCACCGCTACCTGCCCGACAAGACGATCTTCCTGCTGTTCTTCGACAAGTCCACTCGGACGCGGAACTCGTTTGAGGCCGGCGTGACCCAACTCGGCGGGCACGCCCATTTCCTGACCGCCGACGTAATGCAAATCTCCCACGGCGAAAGCCCCAAGGACACCGGCATCATCCTCTCCCGGTACGGCCATGCCATCGCCATCCGGCACGACTTGATTCCGGGAGAAGGGAACAGCTACATGCGTGAGGTGGCTCGCTGGGCGGACAAGCCGGTGATCAACATGCAATGCGACGTGGATCATCCCTGCCAGACGCTGGCCGACTTGATGACCATCCGCGAGCATCTGGGAAAAGACCTGCGCGGACTGAAGATCGGGGTGAGCTGGGCCTACGCGCCCAGCTACGCCAAGCCGTTGTCGGTTCCGCAAGGCCTGATCATGCTCATGCCGCGATTCGGTCTGAACGTGACCCTGGCCCATCCGCCGGAGTATTCCTTGATGCCCGAGACCCTGGCCGCGGCGCGGAAGAATGCGCAGAAGGCCGGAGTGCATTTTGAAGTCAGCCATCGCATGGAAGACGCCTTCGAGGATGCTGACATCGTGATTCCCAAGAGCTGGGGTTGCCTGGACACCATGGGTACCAAGCCGCAAGAGTCGCTGGAACTGGCCAAGAAGTACAAGTCCTGGATCTGTGACCCGTCCAAGATGAAGCTGACCCGCAAGCGCTCGCTGTACATGCATCCACTTCCCGCCGATCGCGGCCACGAAGTCGCCGACGAAGTGATTGACGGTCCGCACTCGGTGGTCTTCGACGAAGCCGAAAACCGACTGCACACGGCCAAAGCGATCATGGCCGTGACCATGGCCGACCGGCCGGTTCCTTATCAGGTGCGCTGACATGCCGGAAACCTGGATCATCTCGCTGGGAGGCAACGTCATCACACGCGAGAATGAGCCGGGCCGAATCTCCGATCAGTTTGTCCATACCGAGGAAATGCTGGACGGCTTCGTGGAGGTCCTGCGCAGCGACTGCCGCGTGGTGATCACCCACGGCAACGGTCCGCAGATGGGCAACATCCTGATCCGGGTGGAGGAAGGCGAGCGCCGCGTGCCGCCTCTGCCGCTGGATACCTGTGTGGCCGACTCGCAGGGCGGCATGGGTTATATGATTCAGCGTCTGGCCGACCAACACTTCCGTCGCGAGCTAATTGCACGCGACATTGCAACGCTGATCACCCAGGTCGTGTGCGACGAGCAAGATCAGGACTT
>CAYPHP010000012.1:7306-17257 GCA_964410045.1 uncultured Acidobacteriota bacterium
CCAAGCCCATCGGAGCCTTCTACAACCTCCACGACGTCGGGCTGATCCGTCGGGAGAAGCCGCATTGGGCGCTCAAGGAAATCGAGCCGGGCCGCTTCCGGCGCGTTGTCCCGTCCCCGCGTCCGCTGGATGTGGTGGAGAAGGGCGTCATCTGTCGCATGCTGCAGGTCGGGTGCGTGGTGATCGCTTGCGGGGGCGGCGGAATTCCCGTGGCGTGGCAGGGCGGCCGGTTGGTGGGTGTGGAAGCTGTAGTGGACAAGGACCTGGCTTCCAGTTTGTTGGCTCGCCAGCTAGGCGCCGAACGCTTGGTGATCGTCACCACCGTGCAACAAGTGGCCCTCGATTACCACAAGCCCGAGCAACGGTGGATCGAGCGAATGACCGTGGATGAGGCCCGACGCCACTTGGCCGGCGGCCAGTTTCCTGCCGGGTCCATGGGCCCAAAGATTCAGGCGGCCATCGAGTTTCTGGAAGCGGGCGGCCGCGAGTGCATCGTCACCTCTCCGCCGCATGTGAGAGAAGCGATTGCCGGACGGGGCGGTACCTGGATCACCCTCTAATGTGGATCAAGAACGCGCGTATCCTGACGTTTGACGCCGCCAACACCGTGATCGACGATGGCGCCGTGTGTATGGAAGGTGGCGTCTTCACCCAGGTGGGCCGCTCCGCCGCGTCCCGCGTTGCCGATGCATTCGATGCACGCGGGATGCTATTGATGCCCGCGCTGATCAACGCGCACACCCACCTCTACAGCACACTGGCGCGCGGGATGCCGTTGCCCGGCAAGGCTCCGCGCAACTTCCCGGAGATCCTCAAGAAGCTGTGGTGGCGTTTGGACCGTGCCTTGAAAGAAGAGGACGTCTACTACAGCGCGCTGGTGGGAATCATCGATTCGGCGAAAGCTGGCGTGGGGACCCTCGTAGATCATCACTCCTCGCCAAACGCCTGCGCCGGAAGCCTGGATCGCGTCGCCCAGGCGTTTGAGGAGGTGGGCTTACGCGGCTGCTTGTGTTACGAGACCACGGATCGCAACGGTGCGGCGCAAGCGAACGCCGGTATCGCCGAGAACGTACGCTTCATCGAGCGTGTCCGGCGCCGACCGCATCCGTTGCTGCAGTCCAGCTTTGGTCTGCATGCTTCTTTCACCCTGAAGGAAGCGACGCTGCGACGGGCCGTGGAAGCTGGGCTGGGTCTGAACTCAGGGTTTCACATCCACGTCGCTGAGGATCGCTGCGACGTGCTCGATTGCCGGCAGCGCTTTGGCCGTACGCCCGTCGGACGGCTGGTATCGGAAGGCGTCCTGGCCGACAAGTCCATGGCCGCTCACTGCGTCCATGTGAATGCCGCAGACATCGCGGCGCTGGCCCGCCACGGTGTGAACGTGATCCATAATCCTCAGTCGAACTCGAACAACGCCGTGGGCACGGCCAAGGTGGCGGAGATGACCAAGGCGGGTGTGCTGGTGGGCCTGGGAACGGACGGCTATAGCCCGCGCCTGTGGGAGGAGTTCAAGGCAGCCTGTCATCACCAGGGAAGTCCCCAAGCTTATGCTTTAGCTTTTCTGAATAATCGACAGATTCTAAAGAAAATCTGGGGACTAGATCTGGGCCGCATCATCACCGGAGCACGGGCCGACTTGGTCCTTCTCGACTACCATCCGCCGACACCGATGCGATCCGACAATCTGTTCGGACACCTGCTGTTCGGCATCGCGCACGCGTCGGTGCGAGGACTGGTCGTGAACGGCAAGTTCGTCGTACGGGACGGAATCTGTGTGAATGTAGACGAAGCCGCGGTGGCTGAGCGGGCGCTAGCCCAAGCCCGGCGGTTATGGGAGAGATTCTAATGACAGCAGTGGCTGGACCGACCTACGAAGAGATGTTGCACCCCGGGAAGGAGCCGGCGGCGTTGCGCCGTGATGCGCTGGCCATGCTCGGCCAGGACGAGTTGAATCCGATTCACCTTTTCAACATCAACTGGCGCGACGAGTTCGACCGCGTCCGTCATGTCGTGCTGCCGCAATCGCTCACCGGAGTGGACGCCAGCATTATCGTGATGTTGGGTTGTCATTTCCCGTCGGGCAGCCACAAGGTTGGACCCGCCTATGCCACGTTGATGGAAGGCGAACTGGCCGGGGAGATCGCGCCGGGACGTTCGACGATCATCGGGCCGTCGACCGGCAATTTCGGGATCGGCGTCGCCTACATCGCCAAGCTGAAGGGCTATCCGGCGGTGGTGATCATGCCCGAACAGATGAGCGCGGAGCGCTACGAACGCATCCGGCAGTACGGCGGGAAGCTCGACCTGACGCCGGGCTCTGAAAGCGATGTGATCCTGGTGCTGGAGCGCACCGAGGAATACAAGAAGGACCCGCGCAACAAGGTGCTGGCTCAGTTCGAACTGCTGCCGAACTACCGCTTCCACCGGCACGTCACCGGCGGCAGCGCGCTCGAAGCGGCGGCCGGCCATGGCAACGGACGCGTCGCGGCATTTGTGGCTGCGCCCGGGTCCGCGGGCACGCTGGCCGCCGGAGACCAGATCAAGGCTCGCTTTCCCGACGCCGCGGTCTGCGCGCTGGAGCCGCGCGAATGCTCCACGCTCTACAACAACGGGCGCGGCACGCACCGCATCGAAGGCATCGGCGACAAGATGGTCACGCTGATCCACAACGTGCTGACCACGGATTACGTCGCGCTGATCCATGACGACGACTGCGTGCGCGGGCTGAAGACGGTGCAGGAAGGCCCGTGGGGACTGGCTGGCCTGTTCGGCGTCTCTGGAATCTGCAATATTCTTGGCAGTATCAAGATGGCCAAACACCTTGGCCTGGGGAAGGACGACAACGTCGTCACCATCGCCACTGACGGTTTTGACCGCTACCCGTCTGTGGTGGCTGCGGTGACCGGCGGCGCACCGGAGATATTCGCCGCCGTGGATACCAGCGAAATTCTCGACGTGCGGTCTCCGGCGGAAAAAGAACGTCTCTTCCGGCAGAAGGAAGAGGTCTGGACCAAGTTCAACTACTCGCGTGAATACCTAGATCGCATGAAGTCGCAGCTCTTCTGGGATGCCGAGTACGCGCGGATTCCGAAGATCGACGAAGCATGGTCCGCCCGGCGGGCCTCACTCACTTCCGCTCGATCTTGAGCCGGACCACGAACTGAGCTTCCCGCACCGCAGCGGGAGTTGAGATAGCGAGGCGTTCGCCGCGCTTCTGCTGTTCACCCTTGTCCACCGATCCCGGCGGACCCGGGGCCGTGAGCAGGTTCGGCTGGATCGCCGTGCGCGCGCCTTGCGGCTGTTCGACCTGAATCCGCAGCGTCGCGCCCGACGTTGAAATGCGCAAATCCGGTTCGATGCGATCGTCGGCGTGGATCAGCGTGGTGAACTTGCGGGGTTGGTCGGCGGCTACTTCATCCCAAACCACCAGTTCGCCTGGGGCAGTGAATAGGAACTGACGATCAAAGCGCGTGACTCCCAAGTCTGGCTCGTAGGCTGCCGCGGCATCGGCCCGGATGTAGACGGAGCGCGGACCCAATTCAAACTCATCAATGCGGATGCGGTCCAGGCGGTCGTAGGAGACGCCGGCGAAGGCATCGTGGCCGCGGCCTTCGCGTCCCTGGCCGCGGCCGTCCACCAGCAGCGTATTGTGATGCTCGGTCAAGGGCACACCGGCGTAACCGGAATCTCCCGTGAGCGTCGATCCGCCGGCATACAAGATGAAACTGTTGGCGTCGGGATGAGCGTGACCTGCCGAGAGATGCCAGTCGGGAAACGCCTTGAGCAGACGCGTGGTGTGATGGCCTTCCGGAGGGCCGGCCTTGAAGGCCAACGCCGTCGCCGACGCGGTCCAGTCCGTGCGCCAGAAGATCACGCCATGATCGGTGAAGTGATGCCAGGCCGGGAGGCGTTCGATGGGTTGCGCCTTCAACTCCGGGTCCTGCCATACCAACGTCCAGTAATCTTCCGCGCTCACGTGCTGCAATCCGGCCATCCACGCGGCTACCCCTTGTGCTTCCGGATTCTGAAAGCGTGCCGCCAGCCGGTACAGCAGATTGTAGTTGCTGTGCAGACGTCCGCCGGGATTCGAGCGTTTGTAGTCCTCGCCTTTGCCGGCGCGCGTCAGCGGACCTTCGTAGACGTCGCCAAAATCAAAGACGTATTGGGCTCCGGGAAGCATGGAGTGAGCCATGAACAAGTGCGACTGCCTCAAGCCGGGCTGGTCGAACAAGTCCTCGCCTGTGGAGTGGGCGTGCGCGTCCAGGTAATGGATGATCCAGGGTGTGGAGAACACCCAGTATTCGAAACCTTCGTAGTAGTAACCATCCGGCGAGTAGGTGGCCAAGACGCGGTCAAAGACGGCGCGGACCAACGCCGCCCACTCGCGAGCCTCGGGAACCTCGTCCCACAGCGCGTAAGCGGCAACGCCCAGACCCGAGAGAGGAATGAAGACGTGGTTCTGGCTGTAGCTGTAGGTGCGGCCAGGCTTGGGACGGTAATACTCAAACAGAAGCTTGGCGTGATGAGTGAGCTTGTCGCGATAACGCGCGCGCTCGGGCTCAGTGAGATCGTTGTAGAGCAGGTCGTAGCCCCAGCCCAGGCCGTAGAGCAAGTGTCCGGCGGCCAGATCCACATTGGGCTTGTTGTTGGCGTAGCCCCAGATGTCGTAGCTGACCGCGGCGTCCATGTAGCGGCGGGCGGCGGCCAGGTAGCGCGGATCGCCATCGATCTTGTAGATGAACGCAGCCTCGGCGATCCCCAGTCCCGTTTCGTTCTGGGCGCGGCGTTGCTGAGCGGGCGGGGCAGCGGGGTCCTGCTTCAACGCGCGGACGTTGGTCAGAACACGCTGCCACAGTTCGCGATGTGTTGTCTGGGAGCGGCGTTTGAGGGCTGCCAGTTCCTCGGCGGTCACAAACACTCGCGGATGTTTCCCACGCAATTCCGGTTTCAGCGCGGGAGCCTTGGCCATCAGTGCCGTCAGCGGATGCGGACCGGTCTGCTTGGTTTGAGCGTCCTTCGGGCCCAAGGATTCACGGGCGTCTTGACCCAGGACGGCGCAGAGGAGCAAGAGGCTAATCAAGAAGCATGCCTCCGTTGATCTCGATGGTCTCACCGATCACGAAGCTGGAGGCCTCGGAGGCCAGGAAGAGGATCACCCGGGCCACCTCGTCGGGACATCCGACGCGGCCCAAGGGAATGCCTGCGGCGTAGGCGCGCATCGCTTCCGGCGTAGAGAACGTGGCATGGAACGGCGTGTCGATGACGCCGGGTGAAACGCCGTTCACCCGCACTCCGTGCGGAGCCAGTTCCTTGCACATGCCTTTGGTCATGGTAATCACTCCGCCCTTGGCTGACGAGTAGTGAATGGAGCCCAGCGCCCCGCCATTGCGTCCCGCAATGGAGGCCACGTTGATGATCGCGCCGCTCTTGCGCTCCTTCATCGACGGAGCCACAGCCTGGGCGCAGAGGAATGCGCTCTTCAGGTTCAGAGCGAAGACCTCGTCCCAGCGTTGCTCGGTCAACTCCTGAAGCTTGAGGCGTTCCACCAGCGACCCCGCGTTGTTCACCAGAATGTCGATGGGACCGAGTTTCGCGGTCACCTCCTCGACCATGGCCGTGATGTCCCGGGAGGTGCGCACGTCGGCGTGAACGGTGATCGCCTTCCCACCCGATTCCTCGATCTGCTTGCGGGTGTCCTGTGCGCCCGCTTCATTCTGAAAGTAGTGGATGGCCACGGCGGCGCCTTGTTCCGCCAGGACCCGCGCGGTGGCCGCGCCGATTCCTGATGATGCGCCCGTCACCAGAGCGGTCTTGCCGGTCAAATCGAGATAGTTGCGCATGAAGCCCTCCTTAAGATTCCGACTTGTTAAGCGGATGAATGTGTCCAGCCAATGTAAACAGGACCACGGTGCCCAATGGCGCGAGCAATCCGGCAACAGTGAAGACCGGAGTGTAGGAGAAGTGGTCCACCACCCAGCCCGTCCCGAGAGTAAAGATCATGCTGCCGATGCCGGCGCCGGTTCCGCCGAGTCCGGCAACCGAAGCCACTGCCTCGCGCGGAAAAAAGTCGCTGGGCAGCGTCTGCACGTTGTTAATCCAGACTTGAAACGCGAACAGGACCACGCCGATCAATGCCAGGGCCACCATGGGGGATTCCGCGCGGACCGCCAGGATGCCGGCCGGCATCAACAGCGCCGCGCCCAGAATTACCGTCTTACGGGCGCGATTCACGGTCATGCCGCGATGGATCAGGTAGCCGGACAGGAATCCGCCGAGGAGGCTGCCGGCGTCCGCAGCCAGGTAGGGCACCCAGGCAAACATCCCGATCTGTTTCAGGCTGAATCCGCGGGCCTTGTTGAGATACTCCGGGAGCCAGAAGATGAACAGCCACCAGATGGGATCCACCAGCAGGCGGGCCAGCACGATGGCCCAGACCTGGCGGAGCCGCAGCAAGCTGCGCCACCGCGGCGCGGGGGCCGGGTTCCGGGGGTCGGGTGCCGGTGACCCGATGAGGTCGCGCTCGCCCGGTGTGATGCGAGGGTGCTTATCGGGCGTTTGATAGAACATCAGCCACAGAATCAGCCAGAAGAAACCCAACGTCCCGGTGATGAGGAAGGTGGCTTGCCAGCCGTAGTTGAGTTGGAGCCAGATGATCAGCGGGGGAGCAACCACCGAGCCGAGGGCGGCGCCGCTGTTGAAAATAGCCATGGCGAAGGCCCGCTCCTTCACCGGAAACCACTCGGCGATGGCTTTGGCCGCGCCCGGCCAATTGCCGGCCTCGCCAAGACCTAGAAGGAATCGGAAACAGCTCAGGCTCCGAATGCCGCGGGCAAAGGTGTGAGCCATGGCCGCCAACGACCACACCACGATCGAGATGCTGAAGCCGCGCCGCGTCCCGACCTTGTCGTAGAGCTTTCCGGAGAGAGTCTGGCTGATGGTGTAGGCCAGCAAGAACCAGGTTCCGATGCCGGCGTAGTCCAGATTGGACAGGCCCAGGTCGGCGCGGATCACCGGAGCCAGCACCGAAATGGTCAGGCGATCAATGTAGTTGATCAGGGTGGCTAGGAAGACCAGCCCGATGATGTACCAGCGCAGGTGAGGGATTTGGGTTCGCTGGGCCGTGGCACTCACTGTGTGTTAACGATAACACATTGCGGTTCTCGTCAAGCGCTCTTTTGCGCCCGGTCTTCCGGTCCGGTGGATTCCCGCAGGACCAGCCGGCACTCGAAGATCACTTCGCGGCGCTGCCGGGGCGCGGACTCCTGGATGCGGTCGAGCAACAGGGCGGCGGCCTGCGCGCCTTCTTCCGAAGTGGGTTGCTCGACCGTGGTCAGGGGCGGGGAGGTGAACGCGGCCAGTGGAACGTTGTCGAAACCGACTATGGCGATGTCGCCGGGAATGGACAAACCCGCGGCGCGCACCGCGCGCATGGCGCCCATCGCGGTGTAATCGTTGCGGGCAAAGATCGCCGTCGGCCGCCGCGGCAACGCCAGCAGCCGCTGCATGCCCTCGAAACCGTCCTCCTGCGTGGAGTACCCAGGGTCGGGGCCTGCGCCCGGACCGACCACCCACTCCTTAACCAACTGCAAACCGGCGGCGCGCAGGGCCGCGAGATAACCCTGATAGCGGCGCAGGCCGGAACCGGCGGAGGGAGAAACTCCCAGGAACGCGATGCGCCGATGACCCAACGAAATCAGGTGTTCGACGGCCTGTTGGCCGCCTTTGACTTCGTCGGCGGCCACCCGGTCCATGGCCGCGTGACGCAGGTCGCGGCCGACAACGACCACGGGCATACCGCGATCGGTCAAGCGAACCAGGGCTTCGTTGCCCCGGCGCGTGGCGCGCGTGGCCACGATGATGCCGTCCACGCGATGATCGAAGAACGCCTGCAACGCTTCCTGCTCGCGTTCGATGCTGCGGTCGCTGGTACTCAGGAATGCGGAATACCCGCGATCCAGCAGCACCCGGCGAATTCCCTGGGCCAACTCCGCGGAGAACGGGTTAGCGATGTCGGGCAGCAGGATGCCCACCACGTGAGTGCGCTGCCGCTTGAGGCTGCGGGCCAGGATATTCGGCCGGTAGTCCAGCCGGCGGATGGCCCGTTGGACGCGCGCGCGGACCTCGCGGCTGACGTAGCCGCTGCGGTTGATCACCCGGGATACGGTCATGGAGGCGACGCCGGCACGCGCGGCGATGTCCGCCAGGGTAGTGTGCTTGATCGCCATGTTAGCGTTAACATATCACAAGCCGAGGTTGGGGTGCTCCGGCGCCGAGGCGATCTTACTCGTGGCGCAGCGCGGTCAGCGGATCGATCTCGGTGGCGCGGCGGGCCGGGATGTAACAGGCCGCCAGGGCGACGGTCCCCAGCAGAAGCGCGACTGCCGCGTAGCACAGTGGATCGTCAGCACTAACCCCGAAGAGCAGGGTGCGCATCAGGCGGGTCACACCCAAGGCCGCGGCCGCGCCGGCGGCGATTCCGGCGACGGCGGTTAGCATGCCTTCTCCAACCACCATGCGGACCACGTGCGCGCGGCGAGCGCCCAGCGCCATGCGGATTCCGATCTCCTTGGTGCGCTGGCTGACGGAGTAGGCGATCACGCTATAGATGCCGGCAGCGGCCAACAACAGCGCCACCGCTGCAAAACCGGCAAGCAGGTTCATGGCGAAGCTTCGCTGGGCCAGCGTGTCGGTAAGCAGTTCTTCCATCGGCCGGATTCCATATACCGGGATGTCCTTGTTCAGATCGCGAATCACGGCTCGAACCGCTGGGACGTAACTGCCGGGACCGGCGGCGGTGCGCAGCACCAACCACTCACGGTTCCGGGCTTCCTGAGCGAAGGGCAGGAAGATCTCGGGCAGTTGTTCCCCGTCCAGGCCGTTTTGTTTCACGTCCGCCACGACGCCCACAATCTCGCGCCAGGGGTTAGGGGTTTCCGGAAAGCCCTGCTTCACGCGCTTGCCGATCGGATCTTCATTCGGGAAGAACTGGCGGGCGGCCCGTTCGTTGATCACCGCAACCTTGCTGGAGGCGGCGTTATCGAATCGGTTGAAGGTTCGGCCTCGCACCCGGCGGATGCCCATGGTCTCAAAGTAGTCTTCGCCGGTAATGTTCCACTGGGAGTTGAGCAGTTGAGTTCGCGGCGGCACGGGACGCCCTTCGATCACGAAGACCGAGCCCCAGCACGTTCCCGTGATTGGCAGGCAGTCTGCCGTACTGGCTGCCTGGATTCCCGGCAGGCTGCGCAGGCGGGCCAACGCTTCCTGGTAGAACGCGACGCGCTGTTCATCGCTCTTATAGGAATTGTTCAATGCCACGCTGAGCGTCAGCAGGTTCTGCGGCTGGAAGCCGGGGTCGACTTGGCGGACATTCCACAGGCTGCGGATCATCAGTCCTGCACCCGTGGAGAGCAACAGGGCGACGGCGATTTCCCCGACCAGCAGCAGACGTCGCAGACGATGGCTGCCGCGCCCTGCGGTTGCCCCGCGGTCCTCGGCCTTGAGCGACGCAGTCACGTCCAGCCGGCTGGCGTGCAGCGCCGGTACCAGCCCGAACAGGACGCCGGTCAGCAGGGAAGCCGCTGCCGTGAAGGCTAGAACCCAGGGGTCGATGCGGGCGTCGGCCAGGCGCGGGATCCCTCCGGGCGCGCCCTTCAACAAACCTTGCAGGATGCCATAAGCCAGCAGCAGCCCAAGTGCGCCGGCCACAACGGAGAGCAGGACGCTCTCGGTCAGCAGTTGCCGGATAATCTGCCAGCGGCCCGCGCCCAAAGCGGCGCGAATCGCGATTTCCTTGCGCCGCGCGCTGGCTCGCGCCAGCAGAAGATTGGCTACGTTGGCGCAGGCGATCAGCAGCACGAAGCCCACCGCAGCCAGCAGCACATACAACGTCGTGCGTACGTTACCTACCCACAGTTCATACAGCGAGTCCATGATCGAGCTGATTCCGCTGTT
>CAYPHP010000013.1:0-16895 GCA_964410045.1 uncultured Acidobacteriota bacterium
GGCTGTGGATCCAGTGTCGGAGAAGGGTCCCGAACCAGCGTTCTTAACTCAAGGTGATTCAAAGAAGGACGTGGTCTTGAACGGCACCTTTCTCAAGGACGCTACAGCCGAGGTAGTCGGTGATGGTGACAAGAAGATCAAGGTCGAATCGGTCAAAGGACTGGATGTCGGCGACCAACAGCGGCTGACCCTCAACCTCACCGTTGCGCCCGACGCGGAGCCGAAGAGGTACAGAATCAAGCTTTCGCGGCCCTCCGGAGGGTCTAAGGGATTTGACTTTGAAATCAAGGCGAAAGAACCTCCGAAGGTCACAGGCCCGACCGCCGCCAGCGGCAAGACGACGGCCGGCAAGGACGCCCCAATCGAGATCAGCGGGAGCAATCTGAAGTTCGCGGTCTGCAAGGTTGCCGAAGGTTCTGACATTACCGTGATCACCGATGCCGAATCCCGGGCGAACACTCGGCTTACCTGCAAAGTGAACACCTCTAAGGCCAGGACTGGCGAGGGCGTTGACATCACCGTCTGGAATGGCGACAGGCCCGCCGATCAGAAGATCAGGTTTACCGTTGCGCGGTGACGATGCCGGTTCCTCACGATTGTTGGGCGACATCCCGCCAGCCGGTGCTGGGCGAGGTCTTCTTGATGGCGGGCGCTGTTTCCCGCTGGAGGCGACGCGAGTTCCGAAATGCTTTCGCCAGGAGGAATGACCTTTTCGCCTACCGACCCCGCACGCGTGGCCTCCGTTCTCAGGACCAAAAGAAGACGCGACGCTCCCTGTTCCTCAGGTGGATCGCCTTCGCCACGCACTTTTCAAGCGGGTCGGGCTCCTCGGGTATCTCACGATCTGGTCCGGTCTATTGACCACCGTCGGTTCATGGTACAACTTGGCCATGAGACCGACCCTGCTTCTGCTGTTCGCCCTTCCTCTCTCCGCACAGACCCTCCCCTCGCGCCTGATGGACGACTTGAACTGGATGGAGTTTCGCGAGATCGTGCCTGCCCGCGTGCGCACGGTGCTGCTGACCACCGGGACGCTCGAGCCGCACGGCGTGGCCAACAACGGCGCGGACAACATCGCGCCGGTGAAGATTGCCGAAGCCATCGCCGGCGAGGTGAACGCCTTGATTGCCCCGCATATTCCCTATGGAGTCACCGGCAGCATGTCGCCATACCCGGGCGCGACGCATATTCCCGAGGAGGCTTACACTCCCTACGTCCGCGCGGTGATGCTGGGCCTGGTGCGCAACGGATTCAAGAACATCATCGTGATCAACGGGCACGGCGGCGCGCAGGCCGGCATCCTCAGCCGCTTGGCGAGTGACGTGGCTTTGGAACACCGCGTCAACACGCTGGTGATCAACTGGTGGACGGCGTGCGCCGACACGACGCAAGAAGTTTTTGGCAATGCCGGCGGACACGCTGGCGAAAACGAAACCGCGTTCATCCAGGCCATCAACCCCAAGCTGGTCCACAAGGATCGCTACAACGACAAGATGTGGACCACCAACCCGGCAGCAGGCGCCTGGTCGGCAACGCCCGCGCCGTCGGCGATCGGCTTGTACAAGAAGGGCGAAGGGGCGCCGCGTGATTTCGATCAGAAGAAAGCTGAGGACTATTTCAGAAAGGTGAACGCTTGCATGGCGGGAATCGCCAAGGACACGTTAGCCAAGTGGACGTTGGCGGGATTCAATTAGTCGTTGAGCGCCTTGACCAGCTCGGCGTATTCGCTATCGGGCTGGCGCTGGTTGGTCCCGGGATCCCAACTCATGCAGCGGAGGCACAGCACTTCACGAGACTTGAGCAGGCCCAGAAAGGAAAGATCGTCGTGACTGCCGCAGCAGCGGCAGCGCAAGTCGGCAACCAGGTCGCGCAAGGCGAACAGGAAAATACCCAGAAGCAGCCAAACCTGCCAGCGGAACAACAGATGCTCGCCTTCCGGGTGGAAGGCAACTACACCGGCTTCCGTGACCAACAGGAAGGCGAACACCAGCCACGACACGATGACGCCGCGGCTCAGAATGTCTTCCAGGCGCTTCATTTCCCTTTCCTTTCCAAACTAATGCAAAACTTCGCCAGCGGCAATGGTACGCACAGCCTAGCTCAAAGGATTAGACGCGTTCGAAAACGCGCAGGATACATTGCTCAGTAGACTCCGTCCTTCACGCTGACGGCGGACTTGCGGAGCGTTCCGATACCGTCCCGCAAGCCATTGAGGATCAAGGACATGTCGGTGGAGAAGATCAGGAACCGGAAGCCCATCTCGCGGCAGACGGCAAGGCGGCCAGCGGCTCCAAAATGGACTCCGGCGGCCACCGGACTGGGGCCGCAAATGGCGGCGATGCGCTTCAAGGCGTCTAGAAACATCGGATCATCGAATTTGCTGGGAATGCCCAGCGAGATTGAGAGGTCGTTCGGGCCGACCATGGTGGCGTCGATCCCCGGAACGCGCACGGTGTTCGCCAAGTCTTCAATCGCGGCCACGCTTTCCACCTGCACCACTACCACGGTCTCGGCGTTCTGCTTGGCCATGTTCTCGGCGACGGTAAGCTTCTTGTACTCGTTCAGGATGCCGCGCTGGCCATAGCCGCGCCGTCCTTCCGGAGCGAACTTGACGGCATCCACCACGGCGCGGGCCTCAGCCGCCGAGTTGATGCGCGGGGCCACCACGCCGGCTGCGCCGCAGTCCAGCGCCCGGGCAATCAGGAAATACTCATTGTCGGTCACCCGCACCAGAGGGGCGATGCCGGCGTCGCGACCCACGCGAGCCAACGCCTCGATCTCCAGATACCCGGCTGGCGAATGTTCTGTGTCAATGATGAAGAAGTCGAGACCCGCGGCCGCCATCAGCGGCGGAAGCTCCGGCGAGAGGCAGTCGGTCAGCATCGTGCCGCAGACTGTTTCTACTGCGCGGAGCTTGTCCTTAAGGGTCACTTCGCTCGTTTGCCGGTGAAGGTGCCTTCGCCCAGACCGGCGAGGTCTACCTTGCCTTTCATCGTGCCGTCGTCCTGAACCGCACCCGAGTAGACTACAGTGCCGGCTTGGCCGCCGGCGTCGATGTTGAACTTGAAGTCGACCTTGCGATCCTTGACTGTGCCTTCGAGCTTGGCGCTGCCCAGTTGGCCGCTGTACGTGCCGCTGAGCTTCTCGCCCTCTTGTTTGAAGTCGAAGTTGGGTGAACCTGCGCCCGCCGACGTCTCCACGTTGAAGACCCACTTGCCGGTGACGTCGACGCCGCTGGCGGCTTTGGCCGCCGGTGCTGCGCCGCCCCCACCACCTGACGCTCGCTTGGCCGTCCAGGCGCCTTCAGCCTGGCCGCCGAAGTCCGCTTTGCCTTTCAGCGTTCCATCCGCCTCGATCGTGCCATTGAACGTGATCACAAACTCGTTGCCTTGCGCGTTGACCTTGATCTGGAACTTCACGGCTTTGTCGTCCACCGTGCCTTCCAGCTTGGTTTCGCCCATCCGGCCTTTGTAGGTTCCAGTGAGCTTGTTGCCGTCCTGCTTGAACTCCGCGGTGGGTGTCCCGGTTCCGTTAGGTGTTTCCAAGGTCATGTTCCAGGTTCCGGTCAGATCGGCGGCCTGGACCGCGCCGGCAGCGGCCAGCAGCGTTACGGCCAATAGCAGAGTCTTCATGGTTGCCTCCACAACTGAGAAAATTTTGGCCCACATCCTATCACGAACGGACCACGGGAACTGATAGACTGGCGCTTCTTCGATGCAGGTTTCTGGAATGCCTTGGAAAGTCCTACTGGCGCTCGCCTTGGGGATCCTGACGGCTGTCGCTCAGGACAACAAGCCGCCCGCAACGCCCGAACAGAAACCTGCGGCCGCGAAAGACGAGCGCAGCTCGGATCTCGAAGCCGCCGCGGCCCAGCGCAACGAGAACGTCAAGGTCAACCTGATCGACAACAATGCGGTGAAGGAATCACTGGTGCGCCTGGGCGCGGCGGTGACACCGGTGGACTTTCCTACTCCCGTCCGCAGCCACTACGGCGCCGAGTACGGACGCCCTTTGGCCGAGTTGCCCTTTCTGTCGAAGCAGGCGGGACCGGCGTGGCATGCCACGCTCTCGGAGGAGATGCGCAACAGCGTCTTCAATGCGCGAACGTTCTTCCAGGTGGGACCGGTGCAGCCGTCGCATTCGAATACCCACGGATTGACCGCCGGTGGTCCGCTGCGTGGAACGTATCTGCACCTGGACGTGTCGCTGCGTCAGGTGCGCGGGATGGTCAACGGCAACGTTCTGGTGCCGCAGGTGGACGAACGCACCTCCACCTCCGCCGACCCGGCGGTACGCGCGGTGGTGGCCCGGATGCTGGCCTCCTACGGGACACTTCTGCCGAACCGTCCGGACATCGATCCGCGGGCTCTGAACCTGAATTCGCCGGAGCGCATCGACACCGACCGGGAAGTGCTGGGTCTCGAAAGGCCGGTGGCCGCCGGACGCCTGGCGGCGCGCTACCAGCGCAGCACTAACGTCGTCGATTCGTTCCAGTTTGTCGCCGGGCAGAATCCAAATACCGCGTTGCGTTCGCATCGCGCGCAGCTTTCCTGGGAGCAGCCGCTCTACGGCGGCGTGTTGTCCATGGGCGCTTGGTTCGACCGCCTGCATTCCCTGCTGACCGCCGAACCCAACGCGTTCGCGAACCGCGTGCGCAGCGGACATTCGCTCGACGACCTGGGGCCGTCCTCCGAATTCCCCATTGACCGCGTCCGCAATGTCTACCGGAGCGCCGTGCAACTGGCTCTGCCGCGCGGCGGGCATCGCTGGGTAATGGGCGCCGACTGGTCCCGCTTTCAGCTCAACGGCCGGGAAGCCCTGAACTCCCGCGGCTATTTCACCTTCAGCAGCGACTTCGGCAACACTGCCATCCAGAATCTGCGGGCGGGAACCCCCACGATCTACGAGGCCAGCTTCGGCGAGTTCCACCGCGGATTCCGGAGCCTGGAAGGCAATTTCTTCCTTGGCGACACCTGGACCGTGAATTCGCGCTGGCAACTGAACTTCGGCCTGCGCTACAACCTGCGCACCGCGCCTTACGAGGTCAACGGACGCTCCGAGATTCCCTACGGCTGCTCCTGCCGCAACGTCAGTCCCATTTTCGGATTCGCCCTGCGCCTTGGCGATCGCCGCAACTTCGGGATCATCCGCGCGAATTACTCCGTCTCTTACGGCGAGATCTTCGACGTGACCTATCAGCAGGCCCGGTTGAACGCCCCCGAGGTGCGCTCGGTCCTGGTCTACGATCCCAGCCTGCTGAACCCTCTGTCGTCGCTCGATTCCCCGACCCGAACGGGCCAGGTGCTGCTGTCGCCGGACCTCGGCACGCCTTACGCGCATCAGTACAATCTGGTCTGGCAACGCCAGTACCAGCAGCGCTGGAACGTGCAACTGGCATACCTGGGCAGCCGCAGCATTAAGCTGCTCACTCCCACCATCAACAATCGCGCCCAGCCGGTCGCCGGCATTCCCTTCACCGTGAAGACCGCGAACCAGCGCCGGCCCGATCCTCTGCACTATGACGTAATGCGCGTCGGCAACGCCGGCATCGCCTATCTGGACGCGTTACAAGCCCGCGTCGATCATCCCGTGTGGCACGGCCTGCTGGCCACCGCCGTGTACACATTTTCCAAAGCGATCGACGAAGGCTCCAGCTACATCGGCACCGCCGCGCAGGGCGATCTGACGCGGGCCCGCAGCCAGAGCGAATTCAACGTGCGTCAAGACAAGCGCGGTTTGAGCGACTTCGATCAGCCGCACTCGCTGGTCGTGCAAACGGTCTACGATTTGCCGGTCCCGAAACAATTTCCGGGCTGGACGCGGACTCTGTTTGCCGGCTGGCAGGTGAGCGGGGCCGTCTTGTTCCGCAAGGGCACGCCGTTCACTCTCTACGTCGGATCGGACAATCCCGGATTCGGCAACGTGGATGGCGGACCCGGCGACCGGCCCAATCTCGTGGATCCCAGCGTGCTCGGGCGCACGATCGACCATCCCGACACGTCCCGAGCGAATCTGCCGCGCGCGGCGTTTGACTATATCCATCCCGGCGAATCGCGCGGCAGCCTGGGACGCAATACCTTCCGCAAGGCCGGAATCCGCAATCTGAATTTCGCCCTGGGCCGGACCTTCGAGCTGGGGACTTCCAACGGACACCACCGAACGCTGTCGTTTCGCGCCGAGGCCTTCAACCTGGCCAATCATCCGCAATTCGACGAACCGCAACCCAACCTCTCGGCGCCGGCCTTTGGAAGGATCACCAACACTTTGAACGACGGCCGGGTATTTCAGTTCTCGTTGCGGCTGAGCTTGTAGTGTGGAGTGCGGTGGCTTGCCACCGCACTCCAAGTTGCTACCCCAGCTTCTCCACCACGCCGCGCATGAATGCGAAAGACTCCTTCACGCCAGGCAGCGGATCGTCGGCGTTGATCTCGTACTCCAGATCGACGGTGCCCTTGTAGTTCATCTTGCGGAGCTGGCGGAACAGGTCGGCGACGGGCATCACTCCCTTGCCCACCGCAACTTGGCTGGCCCGGCCCTTGGGATCGGCCAAGTCCTTGATGTGGACGTCATAGAGGCGCGAACCGGCGTCCGCGGCGGCCTTCACCACGTCGGTCCCCGCTCGCATGGCGTGACCAACGTCCATGCACAGGCCCATGCGCTGGTCCATGCCTTTCACGGCGTCCAGCACATCGTAGGGCGAGGGGAAATGCTTGTCCTCCGGACCGTGGTTGTGGATGGCGATGAGGATGTCGAATTCCTTGGCCATCTTCTCCACGATGGGCAGAGTCTCGCGAGTGGGTGCGGCAACAATCACTGGCATACCGCAAGTCTTGGCGTAGGCAAAGGAGTTGCGGATCAGGGTTTCGTCCGGCTTGTTCATGCTGATGGTGCCGCCGGCCACGATCTCCAGGCCGGCATCGCGGAACTCCTTGGCCGCCGCGCGCATTTCCTCAGGGGTGATCTTCATGGACAGGTGCACGTCCTTGATGTTCACGTACTTCACCCCGGCTTCTTTGACCATTTGAATCGCCTGAGCACGCGTGAACTTGCGGAAGGTATAAGTGCAGAGGCCGAGCCGGGGAACTTCGGACACCGGCAGGCTCCAGGATTTTACCGTGCTGGCCACGGCAATGGTTGCTAGAAACTTTCGTCTGTTCATGATTCCCTCCAAGACATGGACAGGCTAGACAGCCTAGCCTACAAACTCCCGCGCTTCATTTCCTCGACCAAATACTCACACGCTCGCACGGTAATGGCCATCATGGTCAGCGTCGGGTTGGAGCAGCCTGAGGAAACGAATCCGCTGCCGTCGGTGACGAACAGATTCTTCACGTCGTGGGATTGGGCAAACTCATTCAGCACCGACGTCTTCGGATCCCGGCCCATGCGCGCCGTGCCCACTTCGTGGATGCAGAATCCCGGTATGCTGGGAGAAACGCGCGGGCGCACGTCTTTGGCTCCGGCAGCTTCCAGCATTTCGGCGGCATCGGCGGCCACGGTGTGCGCCATCTTCAGTTCATTGTCGCCATAAGAACAGTGGATCCGCAAGACAGGGACACCCCAGGCGTCGACTTTCTCGCGGTCCAGTTCCACGTAGTTGTCCCAACGCGCCAGACACTCTTGAAATCCGTTCAGATTGATGCCGTAACGTCCGGCCTTGTAGGCCTTCTTGTAGTCCGCGCCGAAGCCAGGAGCCGCGGTACCGACGAAACTCGGCGTGCTGCCGCCCTGATAGCCGAATCCGCGGATGAAGCCGTTGGTCATCTTCTCCTTCACGTTGCGGAAACGCGGGATGTAGATCCCGTTGGGACGTCGCGGCGGACCGGCCCATGGCCTGGCTTCCAGCATTGGCATCACCCCGCTGGCGCCGCTGGTGTAGCAGTGATCCATCAAGTAGTGTCCGACGACGCCGCTGGAATTCGCCAGGCCACTCGGCGACTGCCGGTTGGCGGAGTTCAACAGCAGGCGCGCGGACTCCAGAGTCGACGCGCACAAAACCACCACCTTCGCCTTCACTTCCCGCTGGCGGCGCGTGGCGGCCTCGATGTACGACACGCCGGAGGCCTTGCCGGTGTTGCGATCGGTATTGATGCGATGGACCACGGCGTCGGTGATCAGCGTCAGACGCCCGGTCCGTTCCGCAGCCGCGATGGTGGTGAACGGGCTGTTGTAGTAGGAGTGCGTGACGCACCCCTGCTCGCACGGACCGCACCAGTGGCACGCCGCGCGGCCATTCAGCGATTTGGTCAACACAGCGACGCGCCCGATGGTCACGGTGCGTCCGAACTTCTTCATCACCCCGTCGCGCATCAGCGTCTCGCCGCAGGTCATGGTCATTGGCGGCTGAAACTTGCCGTCCGGGAAATGCGCCAGACCCTCGGGCTGCCCGGAGATCCCCACGTACTCTTCCACCTTGTCGTAGTAAGGGGCCAGGTCGGCGTAGGAAAACGGCCAGTCGTCGCCGTAGCCGTCGTGGCTGAAGGCTTTGAAGTCGAGATCGCCGTAGCGATAGCTTTGCCGTCCCCACATCAACGATCGTCCGCCCAGCACGCGCCCGCGGATCCACCAGAAGGGCTTGTCTTGCGGCGTGGTGTAGGGATTGTCGATGTCGTCGGCGAACCAAGTGTAGTTGGACTCGCGGCAGGCGTAGTTCCTCGACTGGATGGGCCGGGTGATGGCGATCTCCGGCGAACTGCCCCGATAGGTCTGCTCGAAGGGCATGATGTGCTCGGAGAATTCCGCCGCGGTGATCTTGCGCCCCGCTTCGAGTAAAGCCACCTTCATGCCCGCTTCGGTCAGTTGCTTGGCGGCCCAGCCCCCAGTAGCGCCCGACCCAATGACTACGGCGTCAAACACCGTTTCCTGCATATCGCGCCAGCTTACCACGGCCTGTGGTAGATTCAGTGGCTATGAAGCGCCGTGAAGCCATAAAGACGCTGGCCGCCGCCGCGGCTCTCCCGCAGCGCAAGAAGCCGGCTCCCGAACCCGCTCCCGCGCCGCCCGCGGACACCTGGAAGCCCAAGGTCCTCGACGCTCATCAAGACCGCACTGTGACGATCCTGGCGGAGTTGATCATTCCGCGCACCGAGACGCCCGGCGCGACCGATGCCCAGGTGAACCGCTACATCGACACCATGCTGGCAGGGTATCCGGTCAGCCGTCGCGAGGAGTTCGTGCAGGGCTTGGCTTGGCTCGATGGCCATTGCTTGAGTATCCACGCCGCGCCCTTCGCCGATCTGAAGCCCGACGAGCAGGTGGCGATGTTGCGCAAGCTCTCCGGCCCCGCCACCTCCGATCTTGCCCCCGGCGCCCGCTTCTTCCGGACGATCAAAGGCTTGGTTTCTACCGGCTACTACACGTCGAAGGTAGGACTGGAAGAGGAACTCGGCTGGGGGAAAAACCCGGCCACCGAGCCGGAAGAGTGCAAGCATCCGGAGCACGGGAAGCGGTAGGGTCTTCAACCCTAATTCCGATCCATCTCGGGCGGACCACCGTTTCAACCGCCTTGACTGCGGAATCCGATCTGCTTTCGTCGCTTCTGCGGTGGAGCCATCAGCTCCCGGATAGCATCGAAAACGACCTTGAATTGTCTGTCGTACCTCTGCTCCAGTGCCGCGAGCTTTCGGGCCAGTGCCCTGTGCCTTGCCAGGATTTCACGCAGGTGAATAAAAGCTCGAACGACCTGGATGCTGGCCTGCACAGCGACGGGGCTGTTCAGGACGCTGGCCAACATCACCGCTCCGTGCTCGGTGAAGGCAAAGGGCGGGTGGCTGAATACTTCAGGTTGCGGAGGTGGTCGCAATTTGCGACCACCTCTGCTCTCTCCTTGGCAGTCAGCTTGAACATGAAGTCGGCCGGGAACCGGCCCTCGTTGCGCTTCACCTGCTCGTTTAGACGCTTGGTGCTGACTCCGTAAACCTCGGCCAGGTCAGAATCGAGCATGACCCTATAGCCTCGAACGAACAGAATGCGGGACTCAATCCGCTCGGCCGGCACAATCACCGATGTTCTCTTCACGTCGCCCTATTCCTCAGGCGGTCACAAATTGTGACCGCATTCGCCTTCCGGTCTTCGCGAGTGGTCGCAAGTTGCGACCACCTCCAAAAGGGCTAATCCAGATCGAAATCGCGAACGGGTTTTTCCACCGGCTGGTCTTTCACCTTCTTGAACTGCTCTTCGAACTTGGCTCTCAGGACGTCGCCGTGTTTTTTCTGGGCCTCGGCGGCCTGCGAGAAGATCGAGTCGCGCTGGGCTTCCTTCTCCTTTAGCTTTCGCGCGGCGTCGCCGAGGTCCATTTCCAGGTGAGCCTTGCTGTCGGGCGGCGGCTCGTGATCGATGATCGCGCCCAGCTTGGCGTCCACGGTAAGTTTCGCCCCGCAGCAGGGGCACTCGAGCAAGAACGTCTTCTTCATCGAACCTCCAGCGACAGGCTGGAAAGCCTATCCTACATAACTTCGGCGAGAGCGCGGACCGTGTTCACGTGAATCTCCACCGTATCCACGAGCCGAGCGGCGTAGCCTCCCGCCAGCGTGACCATTACCGGAACGCCCGCGCGACGGGCCGCCGTGGCTACCAGCGCGTCGCGGCGGCGCAGGCCGTCCATCGTCAAGCATAGTCCGCCGAGCTGATCCTGATAATAGGGATCAGCCCCCGCGATGTAGCAAAGCAAGTCTGGCTTCGCGGCGAGCGCTGCAGCCACGCCTTCGTCGAGACGCTTCAAGTATTCCTCGTCGCGGATCCCGTCCGGCAGATGGATGTCCATGGTGCTCGGCGGCTTTGGATGAGGATAGTTGTTCTCCTGGTGCAGCGACAGCGTGAAGACGGAACTGTCACGCGTGAAGATGGCTGCCGTGCCGTTGCCGTGATGGACATCGCAATCAACCACTGCTGCCGTGCGGATCGCTCCGTCCTTCTGCAGGCGGCGGATGGCGATGGCTACGTCGTGGATCGCGCAGAATCCTTCGCCGTGGTCGGGATAAGCGTGGTGGAATCCTCCACCGATGTTAATCGCCGCACCAGATTCCATCGCTTTTCTCGCGGCTAGGATCGAGCCGCCGGCCGCCAGCCACACCGCGCGCACCATCTGCGGCGAGAACGGGATTTCCAGACGGAGAATCTCCGAGTAGCTCAGCTTGCCGTTCTTCAGGCGGTCCACGTAATCGGCGTCGTGGACCAGCAGGACGTCGTCATCGGAGGCAGGCTGGGGGGGTTGAAAATCCTCGGGCCCGGCCACCTGGTCGGCCAGCAGCCGCTCGTGGATCAGGCGGTACTTCACCGCGGGAAAGACGTGCTCGCCCAGGTTCAGGTCGTAGCCGTCGGAGTAGATGAGCGGAAAGGGGAGCATTCTTTATATAGCAAAGTACTCTGCACTACTTGACGATGTGGTTGTAGATTCGCTCCAGGTCGTCGGGGGAATAGTAATCGATCTCCAGGCGTCCACGCCCGCCGGCGCTCTCGACAATGCGGACGCGTGTGCCGAGGACGCGCTCCATCTCCTGGATCGCCGCGCGCATGTTGGGGTCAAGGACTTCCGGAACGGCAGGCGGAGATGGCTCCTTCGACTTGGCTACCAGTTTTTCGGTCGTACGCACGGAGAGTTCCTGGGTCACAACCTTGTGGGCCAAAGCAATCTGATCGTCGGGACTCAGTCCGATGAGCGCCCGGGCGTGTCCCATGCCGAGCTTCCCTTCCGCCACCAGCATCTGCACCTCGGGAGTCAGTTTCAGCAGGCGCAGGAAATTGGTGATGGTGGCGCGATCCTTGCCGGTTCGCTGGGCGATCTCTTCGTGCGTGAGGGAGAACACCTGCGTCAGTTGCTCGAACGCCTGGGCCATCTCAATGGGGTTGAGGTCCTCGCGCTGGATGTTTTCGACGAGCGCGACTTCCAGCAGGCGCTCGTTGCTGATCTCCTGGACGATCGCGGGAATCGATTCCAGGCGGGCGATGCGTGCGGCCTTCCAGCGACGTTCACCAGCCACGATTTCGAATTTGCCGTTCGGCGCCGGCCGCAGCAGAATCGGTTGCACAACTCCGTTCACCTGGATCGAAGCGGCCAGCTCATGCAGGCTCGCCGCCTGGAACGTCCGGCGCGGCTGAAAGGGATTCGGCAGGATGTAATTCAGGTCGATGTTGCGGACCACTTGCGAGGTCTGCGCCGAGACAGGCGGACGCCCACCTAGAAGCGCACTCATGCCCTGGCCTAGCGCCTTGCGCTTAGCCGGCGTGTTGGCGGGTTCGGTGCTCATTCAGAATCTCCTTGGCCAGCTGGATGTAACTTTCCGCTCCTCGCGAACGCACGTCGTAGACCAGGATCGGCTTTCCGAAGCTGGGCGCTTCCGCCAAGCGGACGTTGCGAGGGATCACGGTCTTGAACGCGCGATCGCCGAAGAAATCGCGCAGATCGGCGGCGACCTGCTGGGACAGGTTGGTGCGCTCGTCGTACATGGTCAATAGCACGCCTTCGACCGACAAGCCCGGATTGAACGACTCGCGAACACGCTCGAGGGTGTCGAGCAGCTCGCTGACGCCTTCCAGTGCGAAGTACTCGCATTGGATCGGGACCAGGACCGAGTCGGCCGCCACCAACCCGTTCAGGGTCAGCAGGTCGAGGGAAGGCGGGCAGTCGATGATCACGAACTCGTAGCCGGCTTTGTGCGGCTCGAGCAGGTCGCGAAGCAGGTATTCGCGGCGGTCCGAGTCGACGAACTCGACTCCGACGGCCACCAGGTTCTTGTCAGCAGGAACCAGAAACAGGCCCTCGAGGTCGGTGGAAATCACGATGTCGGCGAGAGCGGTGCTTCCGGTCAAGGCCTGGTACAGCGATCGCCGGGCGGGGTCTTTGCGGCAGCCGAGTCCGCTGCTGGCGTTCGCCTGCGGATCAGCGTCAACCAGAAGGACCTTGCATTCAGCGGCTGCCAGGGAGGCGGCTAGGTTAATTGCGGTCGTGGTCTTACCGACGCCCCCCTTTTGGTTCGCGATGGCGATGGTCTTGGGCAACCGCCATAGCGTACACCAAGAGCCGGTGAAGTTTCACGTGGAACGTACGGCCAGCACGCTGTTTGGATTGCCTGGAACTGGATGGCTCGTCCATTCCGATCCCAGGGTTTTGGCATCACGGCTGGAGATGAGGACCGCGATTGTTCCACGTGGAACGACTCGCGACATCTCGTCAAGCATACGCTGGTCGGCCCTAACCGCCCTCATCGTGACAATATCTCCTTTTATATCAATAGTTTCCATCCTGCCAGCGAACACCTCCAACCCCGCCATCCCCAAGCCGCGGACCACTTCCTTCAGGAACGCCGCCTTCTTCTGAACCGATTCCACCAACACTACCCTGGTCGCCGGGCTCAGTATCTTGATCGGGACCCCGGGAAAGCCAGCCCCTGACCCGACGTCGATCAGCGTTCCTGGACCCAGCTTCAGCACCCGCGTGACGAACGCCGATTCCGCGAAGTGGCGGCGCAGGATTTCCTCAGGCTCGCGGATCGCCGTCAAGTTGATTTTGCGATTCCAACGCAGCAGCAGCTCGTAGTGGATTCGGAACAGGCGCAGTTGCTCGGCAGACGCTTCCACCCCGACCTCCCGCAAGTACGCGGGCAGCCGGTCAAGGGGCGACGGCATGCCGGTTTCTCATCTCGATGCAAACCTGCAAGATCGAGATCGCCGCTGGCGTCACGCCTGGGATCCGCGACGCCTGGCCCAGGCTGGTTGGCCGCACCTGCTCCAGCTTCTCGCTGACCTCCCTCGACAGCCCCGGGATGCCGCGATACCCAAACTGAATCGGGATGGCCTGGGCTTCGGCGCGACGCAGGCGGGCGATCTGCTTGTCCTGTTGCACCAGATAGCCTTCGTACTTCACCTCAATCGCCGCGCATTCCAGCTCGGCCGGCGAGGGCTCGAAGGGCAGCGCCGCGCGTAGTGGCGCGGCCACGTCCTTCGCCCCGACCACCGGCCGCTTCAGCGTCTGCTCCAGTGCCGGGCGTTCGCGCAGCGCGGCCAGGATCTTGGCGATGTGCTCCTGCTTCGTCAGGAACGCCTGATAATGCTCGCGCGACACCAAGCCCACTTCATAGCCCAGCGGCGTCAATCTGCGATCCGCGTTGTCGATCCGCAGGTGCAGCCGGAACTCGGCGCGCGACGTGAACATCCGGTACGGCTCGTTGGTTCCCTTCACCACCAGGTCGTCGATCAGGATGCCGGTGTAGCCCTGCGTGCGATCCAGGGTCACCGCCGGCTTGCCCTGCACCCGGCGCCCCGCGTTGATCCCGGCGATGATCCCCTGGCACGCCGCTTCCTCATAGCCCGACGTGCCGTTGATCTGCCCGGCAAGGAACAGCCCGCGGATCGACTTTACCGCTAGAGTACGGTCCAATTCCGTGGCGTCCACCGAGTCGTATTCGATGGCGTATCCCGGCCGGATCATCTCCGCGTTCTCCAGGCCCGGCACGGAGCGCACGAACGCCGACTGCACTTCAATCGGCATGCTGGTGGACATGCCGTTCACGTAGACCTCGTGGGTGTCCAGGCCTTCCGGCTCCAGGAAAAGCTGGTGCTTTTCCTTGTCCGGGAATTTCACGATCTTGTCTTCTATCGACGGACAATATCGGGGTCCGATACCGCTGATCTGCCCGCTGTAGAGCGGCGACCGGGCAATGTTCTCGCGGATGATGCGATGCGTCTCGGGCGTGGTGTAGGCCACGTGGCACGGGACTTGCGGTTGGGAAATCGCCGTAGTGCGGAACGAAAACGGCACCGGCGCGGGATCGCCGTGCTGGACCTGGAAGCGGCTCCACTCGATGGTTCGTCCGTCCAACCGCGGCGGCGTTCCTGTCTTCAGCCGCGCCGTGCGCAGACCCATGCGTCGCAAGGCTTCGCCAAGAAGCTGCGACGGCGCTTCGCCGCTCCGCCCCGCAGGATAGGTCGTGTCGCCCACGTGGATCAGCCCGTTCAGAAACGTCCCGGTGGTGATCACCACGGCGCCCGCGCCGATCTGGCGTCCATCGCGCAGCAACAGGCCTCGCACGATCTTTCCTGGGTCCTCCCTTGAGCCTTGAGCCTCGAGCCTTGAGCCTGTAGTCGTCGTCTCAATCAGCAGGTCGGCCACTTCCGCTTGCTTGATCCTCAGGTTGGGTTCGCTTTCCAGGACCTGGCGCATCTTGATGCGGTACTGCTTCTTGTCGCACTGCGCGCGCGGCGACCACACCGCCGGGCCGCGGCTGGTATTCAACAGCCGGAACTGGATGCCTACCGCGTCGGTTACCAGGCCCATGATGCCGCCCAGGGCGTCCACTTCGCGGACCAGGTGTCCTTTGGCGATGCCGCCGACCGCGGGATTGCAGGACATTTGCGCGATCAGGTCCAGGTTCATGGTCACCAGCGCGGTCCGCAGACCCATCCGCGCGCAAGCCACCGCTGCCTCGCACCCGGCATGACCGGCTCCGACCACCAGGACGTCGTAGGATTCGCTGAAGGAAAACCCCATTGTGGTGATTCTACTCTGAATCCGCGTAATCCGTGTAATCCGTGGTTCCGTGTTTCTCAGGAATGTGTAAGTGCGAGACAGACTGAACGCCGCCATCTTCCCTGGGAAGAGACTGATCCTTGCGTCCCACCTGGCTGTGAAGCTTTATCTCTCGGCGGCGGACGAAGTTGCCTACTTCAGAGCCTCGTTGGTTCCATGTCCCGCTTCAGCACTTCGGTGAGGAGATCCGACAAGTCGACGCCCTTTTTTTGGCCTTGCTAGCGAAGTATTCCCACACGCTTCTTTCGATCGAAGTGGGCATCAGGACCTTGGCGTCTCTCGGGATGTGATGGAGGCCCCGGACGCCCTTGCTGAAGTCGACTTCGGCCCGCATGTCGTGGTCTGCGATGGGTTGTTTCTTCATGACCCTTCCTGATAGCGGTGACTCTCGGTTCGGGTCGCTTTGCGAGCTGAAAACAGCCGGATTGTCGTCACGGAATCCCGACCAGAGATAGAAGATCGAGAGTATCGCCCCGGTGCCGGCGCGGCCGACCGAGAACCATCGCTCCTCGGATTCGCGGTGCTCCAAGTCTGCGAGCGTAAGAAGCCGTGGATCATGAAACACCGTACAAGCAAGTTCGAAGGATACGCCATGTTTTCGGACATTGGCCTCAGCCTTGGCCTCGTCCCATTCGAACTGAAACTGCCGGTCATTCACAACTCACTGGCTCCCTTTCGGAGCAGTCTTCACTATAGCAGAGCCTTGCTTCGCGTCGATGAAGGGACCAGCCGGCCTGAAACAGCGCGATATACTTACGACATCATGGGCCGGGTGCTGGCCACCAAGACCGACGCCAAGAATCAGACCCTGACCTACGTCTACGACGAGTCGACCAAGAAGCTGACCGCGGTCAAGAACGGCTCAACCACCCTGACCAGCTTCCGCTATGGAAACGCGTCGGACCCCGCAGCGTGGAAAGCTGTCGGGCGCTTGGTCTCGGCGACCCAGTATGACGGCAGTGGATACAACCCGTACTCGTGGTGGTACGCCTACGATTCCATGGGCCGGGTTTCCAAGCAAACGCTGGTCACGCCGTCGAACGCGGCGCATCAAGCGCAATACGGCTTTGACACCGACAGCCGCATGACCTGGATGCGCTACCCGGGCAGTCCGGGGACCTGGAAAGGCAGCAGCCAGCCCACCGATAACCTGAACACGGACGGCACGGAGTATCACTACGCATTCAACACCCTGGGCCAGCAAACCACGCTGCAGCAGTACACCACCGCCTACGGCTGGCAGATGCTGGCGCATGGGGCCACCTACAATGCCGCCGGCCAGATCACCTTGTGGAACGAAGGCTCGGAAGATCCGGAGATCGGCGCCAACGAGATGACCCGCACCTACGACCCGATGCGCGGCTGGGCTACG
>CAYPHP010000014.1:0-16815 GCA_964410045.1 uncultured Acidobacteriota bacterium
CCGCTCCACTTCTCGCAAACCACAATCGAGTCAGAGGGGTTCTGGGGGTCGTACTTCACCCGGGCCGGCAGACCCTCGCAGGGTGGTTCCAACCGCACCTCAGGCAGCGTGCTGAGGTCCTGACCGGCGTTATAGGTCACCTGAGAGACGGAATACTCGTAGAGCACCACGCGACCACTTTCGTGTTTTCGCAACCCCAGTATGGTCCCTTCGGCGATCCGGCCGCGGCTGGCCAGGAGCAGGCGGCGTTCGCGCTCGCGTTCCTCGGGCGTCTTCCGGCGCTTCCACGCGATCCAGCCGGCGACTGCGCCGCAACCGACCGCGGCGCCGCCCAGCAGCCACAACGTCAGGGAACTGGAAATCAGGCCGGACCTCCGATCACGTTGCGCAGGGTGCCGATCCCCTCGATCACTACCTCCACCGTGTCGCCGATCTGCATGGGACCGACGCCGGCGGGCGTGCCGGTGGCGATCAGATCTCCGGGTTCCAGAGTCATGAACCGGGAGATGTAACGGAGCACGACGTCGAAGTCGAAGATCATCTGCTTCACATGCCCCTGCTGCCGGAGCTGCCCGTTCAAGTAGGTCTTGACCTCCAGTTGTGAAGCGTCCAGGCCGGTGGCGATCGAAGGGCCAAAGGGACAGAAGGTGTCGAAGCCTTTGCCACGCGTCCACTGGCCGTCCTTCTTTTGCAGGTCGCGGGCAGTGACGTCGTTCAGACAGGTGTACCCGAGGATGTAGCCAAAGGCGGATTCCTTCGGTCCCAAGTGGCGCATCCGCCGGCCGATGACGATGCCGATCTCGCCCTCGTGATCCAGGCGCTTGCAGTCTTCCGGATAGTGGATCACGTCGCCGTCAGCGACAATGGCCGACGGCGGCTTCATGAAAATCAGCGGTTCCGTGGGCACATCGTGGTCCAGTTCCTTGGCATGTTCCACGTAGTTGCGCCCGACGCAGACGATCTTCGAGGGATAGCAGGGCGGCAGTAGGCGCACTTCATCCGGGGACATGCCCAGCCCGGTGACGTGATAGTGGCCGAAGGGAGAGCCCTCCATGCTGCGGATCTTGCCTTCTTCGAGCACACCCCAATGGACTCCCGGCGTGCCCGGCGGCGCGGTGGGTTCTTCGTTCCGGTTAGTGGAGAAGCGCACGAACTTCAAGGGATGGCCTCCTCGGAGGTTTTGCTTTCGTTTCCTTTGCGGTCCACTGCCGTCACGGCGTAACGCGGCGTGGGGCCCGGCGAAGGATCTCGGAAAGTGGGAGTGTTCAGCGGGTTGGGATTCAACCGAGCCCCGCCGCGGTAGACGTTGTAGCCGGCCAGGTCGCTCTCCGTATTCGGCGTCCAGGATAGCTCCACAAAATCCTGCACCTGCACGGCCCGCACGCCGCGCGGCACCTCCGGCGGGAACGTGTCGCGCGGGGTAATGGTGACAGCGGCGGAGTCTTCGCTTTCCGCAAAAAAGTCGCCCTGCTCGGCCAGACCGCGGACCATGTACTTGTATTCGCGATCGAATTCGAAACTGCGATCTTCATAGGCGCCCTTGCGTACCGGGGCCAGCGGCTGGCCATCGCGATAAACGCGGTAGGAGGCTCCGGCGGGCGCATCCCACTCCAGGATCACCGCCGGCTCGGTCAGACGAAATCGCAGGACCGGCGCCGCCGGCGGCTGCAGGACGGCGACCGCCACGTGGTTGGAATAGCCGGCGGTCTCCCCGCGCAGGTTGGTCATCTGAATCGCGTAAACCACGGTGTGTCCGGCCCGATCAGGCCCGGCAGCATCGCGAAAGGTGGTCTGCCCCGGTTCCAGGCGCGTGGCTTCCTGAGCGCTGGCGGCGAACTCGGTCGCGCTGACCTGAGACCGCAGCCCGTCGAAGATCGCGCGGTACAGCCGCGTCGGTCCCTGGCGCGCCGGGCGTACCAAAACGCCCTCTGTGGTCAGCGTCGCCGCGGGCCAAGCCAGCAGGATCTGGCCGCCGCGCTGCACCGCGGTCAGGCCCGCTGACGGCACAGGGATATCCAGGAGCGGCGGCAGAGGCTCGCCGACGGCCCCGCACCCGGCCAAGCATAGACAGCCGGCCAGAGTGGCGGCTAGCTGCGGCAACTTAAGCACCAAATGACTATAGCAAGGCTCGTAGCATTTTGGGCTCTTTCTGTTTTGGAGTATGCCATTGCGCCGCGGCCGCATAGCGGCGTTACAATATCTTCATGCGAATTCCTAAAGACCTCATATGGATGGCAAGTTTGGTCCTGGCGATCGCCGGAACCGGTTTGACGGCTTCGGCTGCCGACGTAAAGTACGTCACCGAGATGAAGATGGAGGGCGGCCCGGCGCGCGGCGGAGCCATGCCCAGCATTCGCTCGACGGTCTACGTCAAAGGGCAGCAGGAGCGCCGCGACATGGACATGCCCGGCGGGATGAGCATCTCCTACATCACCAACTGCGAGACCAACAAGACACTGATCGTGAACTGGGGCTGCAAGGCATTCATGACCACATCGCCGGACGACGAGCCCGGGATGAGCATGGGCGGTCCGGGCGGATCGCGGAAGGGCGGCGTGGTCAAGGTGGACGGCGAGTTTCGCGATACTGGCGAGCGCAAGAAGATGCTGGGCCTGGACGCGCGGCACGTCTTCATGAAGCTGCGCATGACCGCCTCGCCTGACGCCTGCATGCCTGCTGGGCATGAACAGGAAATGGAGTTTTGGATGGTGGATGTGGACGCCGTGCCCCGCTGCCGCCAGAGCCAGAGCTACAAGCCGCAGCAGTATCAGGGCTGCCAGGACCGGTTTGAAGTGAACATGCGGGGACAGGCGGCGACGCGCGGCCTGCCGGTGTACACACGAATGAACATCGACTCCCCGCAAGGCAAGTCCAGCATGACCATGCAGGTGACCGAGCTAAACGTCGGCCCGGTGGATGCCGCACAATTCCAGGCACCGTCCGGATTCCGCGAAGTGCGATCCATGCAGGATCTGTACATGTGCGGGATGGGTATGTCCGCGGGCGGCCCGCCGCGAGGCGGCGCTCCCAACGCGGACGTCGCCGCAGCCATGGCCCGCGCCGCCGAAGCTCGCCGTCAAGCCGAAGAAACGGCCGGAGAAGCAACTGCGGCGCGCTCCGGAATCATCCGGATTGGCGTACTGGTGAGCGGCGAAGCCACCAACCTGCCGTCCAACGCGATCGCCGAGTCGGTAGCCCAGCAGATCAGCAATGTGGATGGCTTTGAGGGTGTGCCGCTGAGCGCAATCGAGGAGGCCGTGGAGAAGAAGTGCCAGTTCCTGCTCACCGCCGGCGTATCTGAAACGCGGCAGTCCACCGGCGCACGGATTGGCGGCCTCTTAGGCCGAGCCACGGGCGCGACCGGCGGTAATCGTCACAACGTAAAGATGGACTATCGGCTGGCCACCGTCGAAGGCGAAGAAGCAGGAAAGGAAGTTCTCAACCACACCTATACCGACAGTGACGGTCCCGACAGCATGTACCAGCGAACCGCGGAGCGGGCCACGCGCGACGCGCGGCGCTTTCTCAGGAAGTAGAACCCGGACTTACTTCGACAACCTCCAGCGAACACCCCCGTGGATCATACGGGGTGTGCCGAGTTGCTGGGGAGGAGTAGCCGCAACGGCGTACACCTTGCCCAGCAAGTTCTCGGCTGAAAAGAAAAGCTCCACTTGCGGGGAGACCGGGCGGCGGACTGAGAATCCTACCAGCGGATAACCGCCGAGCACCAGCGTGTTCAGGTCGTTGTCGAACTGGTAGGTTGCAGCGCGCGCTTCCGCCACCACCGTGACCGGCCCGATGTAGTTCAGGGAAAACGAGCCCTGATGTCGAGCAGTCTGGGGGAGGCGCAGCGAGCTGTTCTCGACGCGCGCATCGGAATAGAGGTAGGACGCGCGCACCCGCCAGCGATCGCCGCCGCGCCATTGCCCCTCCGTCTCGAACCCCTTGATCACTGCGCCGCCCAGATTGCGGCGCTGGCGCAGGATCTGGGTCCGGCTGCTGGAGATGGTGAAGTTGCTCACCGGATCGGAGAGCACGTTGTAGAAGGCATTGACCCGCAGGAGCAGGGATCCGCTGGGATAGAAGTCAGCGCCGGCTTCTCCGCCCCACAGGCGTTCGTCACGCAGATCGGAGTTCGGCAGGGTCAGCGCGATGCCCGCGCGAAACGGCCGGTAGAGTTCATTGAGCGTGGGAGCGCGAAACCCGCTGTACCCGGTGGCGCGCAGAGTGACCTTTTCCGCGGCCCGGACCACGAGTCCGGCACGGGGGTGGAAGCCGCCGTGCGTTGCGCGATTCTGCCAGGCGTCCACGCGTCCGCCGAGCTGCAGGTCCACCCGCGGACTCAAGGCAAACGTATCCTGCAGGAACAGCCCGGCCAGGTTCTGGCTGCGGGTGAACGCCCGCGCGTAGCGCCAGTCGACACCGGTGACCAATCGGCCGCGCGGCTGCCAGATGACCGATCCACCCATGGCCGCCGTCGGGGTGCGCTGGACCTCGCTGAGGGTTTCGGTCCTGCGGTCGGCGGCAACGCTGGAGAATGTGCTGTAGAACAACCCGGGCTGGCCGTAGAAGCTCCACTTCCACTTGGGCCGCTGCATTCCCAGCTCCAGCATCTCCATGTGCGAGTTGTTGTTCTGCAGCTTGGTCCCGTTGACGCGGTCTTCGTGAAACAGGTTCAGGCCGAAGTGGAAGTCACGGTAACGAGCCCGGCCGAAGAAGTTTTGAAACTGGGAACGCGCCGGAATATCTACGACCCCTCGGTCGCGCTCCGAAAGCAAGTAGAAGCCGGAGGTGGTAAAGGCGCGACCGCCGGCAAAGTAGCTCCATCCGCCGGTCCGGCCGGAGATCGCAGCGTCCACATCGTAGGTGTCACGCGTGCCGATTTGTGCTTCGATCGAGAACTCCTGCGCGGAGGGCGGGCGGCTCAGCAACTGGATGGTTCCGCCCATCGCCGAGGAGCCATAGAGCTGGCTGGCTGCGCCGCGCACCACCTCGACCGAGCCTACCGCTTCGCCCGGCAGCCGGTTCCAGTAGACCCATCCGCCCAGAGGATCGTTCAACGGGATGCCGTCGAAAAGCACCAGGCTTCGTCCTGCGCCGCTGGGACCGATTCCGCGCAGAGATACACCTTGCGTTGTAGGATGCGCCACCAGGCTGCTGGAACGGCGGAACAGGCTGAAACCAGGCACGTGGCGCAACTGGTCGTCGAGGGTCAGGGCGGGCGCTTCCCGGAGTTCAGGCGTCGACAGTACGCTAGCCAGGGAGGCCGCCCGGGTCAACTCTTCCGCGCTGCGAGCCGCGGTGACCACAACCACCTGGTGCAGACCCTTCGGAGGTTGAGGTGGGTCGTCCGGCAGCGCCAGCAGCGCGAGGAAGATGATCAAAGGCATGGAAGTGCGATCTTAACCGCAGTTGCCCGATTCTACCCCATCGCCGGGTTTGGGCAGCCTGCCGAATCGGTTTTTCTTACGCAACGTCGGCGCGGACCCAGGCGTATCATTTATCATGAGGATTACCCTATGAGGACAAAGACCCTGTCGACCCTTCCCGTGGTTCTGCTGGCCGCAGTATGGGCCGCCTCCCAAACACTCCCTGCCCGGCGCAGCGACAACTACGATGCCAACTCCCGCGACGGGCGTTTCGACTTGCGCGCGCGGGTGGACGGCTCGGTGGATTTCTACATTCGAGGCGCGGAGATCCGCTATCGAGTACGCAGCGGGCGTCCGCCCACTGACGAGGGCTCCGAGTACCGGCAAGAGTTGCCGCGGGGAACGATCGAAGGATTGAACCTAGAGCAGCGCGACGGACGTAATCCGATCCGCATCACGGAGGAGCCTTCGCGCCGCAACAACTGGACCCTGGTCTTGTCGATCGATGACCGGCAAGGGGGCGATTCTCGCTATCACGCGCGGATCACCTGGGCCAGTTCGACGGGGCCAAGTCCCTTCGGGGACCGCCCAGGAGGCATCGGAACCGGCGGGCAGGTCCGCGAGGCGATGGAGCGCGGCCGCCAACTGGGCGCTGACGACGCCCGCCGTGGCTTGGCTCGCGACTATCGCCGCCACAGCCAGGAGTACGATTCGCGGTCCGAGCGCGGCTTCCAGCGGGGCTACGACGACGGCTACGATTCCAGTCGGGGCAGCGGACGAAGTGTCTTCGATCGCGGCGTAGAGCTCGGCTCAGACGACGCGCGTCGAGGCCTGAGCCGCGATCACCGGCGCTACAGCTCAGAATACGATTTCCGTTCCGAGCGCAACTTCCAGCAAGGCTACGAGCAGGGTTATGACGCCAACCGTGGCACAACCGGTGACCGCACCGTGTACGACCGCGGCTACCGCCTGGGATCCGACGACGCCCGGCGCAATCTCAGCCGCGACTATCGGCGCTACTACAGCGAATACGACTCCCGTAGCGAGCCCACCTTCCGGAACGGCTACGAGCAAGGCTACGACGCGGCCCGCGGCAGCAGCGGCGGCATCGGCACAGGCACCGGCAGTTCAGAGTCCCAAGCGGCATACCAGGACGGCCGCCGCTACGGTCAGCGCGACGCCCAGGACCGGCTGCGTCCTGACTACAAGCGCTATAGCGAGCGCTACAACTCGCGCACCGAATCCGAATTCCGGCGGGGGTACCAGGACGGGTATTACAACCGCCCGTAAGGTCTGCGTTTAGGCGCGCAGGACTGCGCCCAGCTGCTTTTGAAGCGCAGCGATAATCGCAGTGGAGTGATCGTTCACTTCGGCGTCCGACAAGGTCCGCTCACTGCTTTGGAAGCGGACCCGCAGGAGCAGACTGTACTGGCCTGCGGGAATCCCCTCGCCGCGATAAATCTCCGCGGGAACAACCTCTTGAAGATCGGGCAGGCTCAAAGCCCGCACGGCTGCTTCGATGCGGGCAAAGGCGACGCTCTCGGGTAGCAGCAGGGAAAAGTCGCGATCCACGGCCGGGAATCGGGAGACCGCCTGGTAGGAAGGCGCCCGCAGACCCCGGCGGTACAACCCGGCCAGAAAAAACTCCGCCGCCAGAACAGCCGGACGGAATCCGTAGTGCCCGGCGATGTCCGGATGAATCTGTCCGAAACGCGCTGCTTCCTCGCCGTCCAAAAGGACGCGCGCCGACCGGCCGGGATGGAAGTAGGGAATGCCGCCCGCTTCAAAAACGGGCTGCGGGCAGGCGAACAAGTCGAGCAGCGCTTCGACGTCGCCTTTGATCTGGTAGAAATCCGTGTCTCCGGTCGCGGCCAGGCCGAACACGGGCGGCTCGTCGTAACCCGAGCCCTCGTGCCGGTAGATGTTCCCAGCCTCGAACAGGCGGACCTTGACCACGCCGCGGTTCAGGTTGCGGGCAACCGATTCGAGCAGACCGGGCAGAATCGAAGTACGCAACACAGCCGATTCCGCGCTCAGCGGGTTGTGCAGGGTCACCGGAGGCGTGCTGGAGAAGCGCTCCGTCTCCACTGCCGCGGTCAGGGTGATGGAGACGGTCTCATCGTAGCCCAGCGCCCGCGCCGTGGTACGAAGGGCGCGCTCCATAGGCCACGCCGGGTAGCGATGAGCCTGTCCCGACCATGCAGGCAGAGTGTTCGGGATGCGGTCGTAGCCGTAATGCCGAGCCACTTCCTCGACCAGGTCAATCTCGCGCTCGATATCCAAGCGCCACGTGGGCGGAATCATCTTCCATGACCCGCGCCCCAATTCTTCGGCCATAAAGCCCAGACGGCGGAGGATGCGCAATACGTCCGTTGCGGGCACGGAGATTCCCAGGAAGCGATCGAGTTCGGAGCGGCGCAGTTCAATGGCGGCGCGTTGGCGCTGCCCGGGATACGCATCGAGGACGCCTTTCAGGATCTCGCCTCCTGCCAGTTCCTGGATCAGTGCGGCAGCACGGTCCGCGGCCTTGGCGCAGAGGCCCACATCGGCGCCGCGCTCGAAGCGATGGCTGGCCTCGGTGCGCAGTCCCAATCGCTTGGCCGTCTTGCGGATAGAACGTGGCTCGAACCAGGCGCTCTCCAGAAGCACGTTTGCGGTGCGATCGCTGATCTCGCTCTCCAGCCCGCCCATTACCCCGGCGACGGCTACTGGCTTGGCGGCGTCGGCAATCAGCAGGTCTTCAGTCGTGAAGACGCGTTCGACGCCGTCCAGCGTGGCCATGCGCTCGCCGGCGGCAGCGCGCCGTACGATGATGCGGCGTCCTCCCAGCTTGTCCAGATCGAAGGCGTGCAGCGGTTGGCCCAGTTCCAGCATCAGATAGTTGGTGGCGTCGGCAACGTTGTTGATAGACCGTTGCCCCGCAGCTTCCAGGCGTTCAACCATCCACCGCGGCGACGGCCCGACTTTGACGCCCAGAATCACGCGCCCGCAGTAACGGGCACAAAGGTCGGCGTCGGCGATCTCCACGGCGGCCGCTTCCGTCGCGGGCCGGGCGCTCTCCTTCACCACCGGATTGCAGGGTTGCAGGTCGCGGTCGTAGATCACCGCGCACTCCCGGGCCATGCCGTAGTGGTTCATGGCATCCACACGGTTGGTGGTGATGTCGATCTCCAGGACGCCGTCTTCCACCGCATCCACGGCCATGCCCACTGCCGTCAGGTCGCGGGCAAGCTGGTGGAAATCCGCCGGAATCTCGACGAAGTCGCGCAGCCAGTTGGAAACGATCTTCATGACGCTTAACGGAACTGCTTCAAGAACCTGACGTCTCCTTGGAACAACAACTGGATGTCATCAATGCCGTAATACTGCATGGCGATGCGGTCCACACCCATGCCCCAGGCGAAGCCGGAGTAGCGCGCCGGATCCACGTTGACGAATCCGAAGACGCCGGGATCGATCATCCCGCAGCCCAGCGCCTCCATCCATCCCGTCTGTTTGCAGGCCGGACAACCCGAGCCACTGCAGATCAGGCAACTCATGTCCATTTCCGCGCTCGGTTCGGTGAACGGGAAGAAGCTGGGCCGGAAGCGCGTGCGCATGCGCGGCCCGAAGAGCTGCTTGAAGAAATGGTCCAGTGTGCCTTTCAGGTCGCCAAGCGTGATGTTGGTGTCCACGGCGAAGCCATCCACCTGGTGGAACATGAACGAGTGGGAGGCGTCCGGCGTATCCCGGCGATAGACCTTTCCGCACTGGATGGCTCGCATGGGCGGCGCCTGCTTCTCCATGGTGCGGATCTGCACCGTGGACGTGTGCGTGCGCAGGAGGTAGTCGCCTGCGGCAGTGACGAACAAAGTGTCCTGAGTATCGCGCGCCGGATGGCCCAGTGGAAAATTCAAGGCCGTGAAGTTGTAATAGTCGCTCTCGATCTCCGGGCCATCGGCCACCGAATAACCCATGGAGACGAAGATGTCCTGGATCTCTTCGATCAGCAGGCGGATGGGATGGCGGGAGCCCAGCACGCGGCGCGTTCCTGGCAGGGTGACGTCGAGGCGCTCGGCAGCCAGTCGCGCATCCGATTCGCCGTGCACCACGGCCTGGCGGCGAGCTTCCAGACTCTGATCGGCGTGTTGCTTCAATTCGTTCAGCAAGCGTCCGACCGAGCGCTTGAGCGGACCCGCTGCGGACTTCAGCCAATGATCGTTGGCTGCTCCGAGCAGACCCTGCTTGCGCCCCAACCAGCGGATTCGGAATTCCTCCAGGACTTCCACGGAGGACACCCCCGCCAGCTCTGCGTCGAAGGCCGCGCGCAGTTCGCCCAACAGGGCCTCGACACCGGCTTCGTCGCCGATGCCGAGTTCCTGGAGCGAACGCTGCGTCTTGACGCCGGAGTCCGCCATAACGCGGGCCTACTTCTTGACGGAAGCGATTGCAGTCTTGGCTTGCTGCGCCAAAATGCCGAAGCCGGCTTCATCGCGGACGGCGATGTCGGCCAGAGACTTGCGGTCCAGTTCGACGTTTGCCAGCTTCAGTCCGTGCATGAACTGGCTGTAGCTCAGGCCGTGCAAACGAGCGCCCGCGCCGATACGCACGATCCACAAGGAACGGAAATCGCGCTTCTTCTGGCGGCGGCCTTTGTAGGCGTAGCGCCCGGCCTTCATTACCGCCTGTTGCGCGGCGCGGTAGAGCTTTGATTTTGTAAGGAAGAAGCCTTCGGCTCTCTTCAGTATTTTCTTGCGCCGTGCGCGGCGCTTTGTACCTCGTTTTACGCGTGGCAAGGTTTTTCTCCTTTCGAGATGTATTCAGCCGCGGAACAGGCACCTGCCAGGCGCTGGCCGCTGGCCATTCAGGCTTTAGGCTATAGGCTTTAGACTTTAGGTCCGGATTCCTACAGCCTAAGGTCTACAGCCTACTTCGGAAGCATGAGACTGAGCGTCTTGGCTTCCGGTCCAACCACCACGGCACGGCCCAAGCCGCGCTTGCGCTTGGGACCCTTGCTGGTGAGAATGTGGCGGTTGAAGGCCTTGTGGCGCGTGATCTTCCCCGTGCCGGTGCGCTTGAAGCGCTTGGCTGCGCCACGGTGTGATTTCATCTTGGGCATAACGTCTCCTTCGACTGGCAAGTGAAGACTCGGTCCCTGCGGGCTTCCGGTCTCCAGCCTCTGTCTTCCAGCCTTACTGTCGCTGGGTCTGCGCGGCGGCTGCCGGCTTGCCGGTCGGCTTTTTCACCGGCGCAATCATAGCCGCGAAAAGGTTTCCTTCCATGCGCGGCCGGTTCTCCACCTGGCCGAACGGCGCCAGATCCTCGATCAACCGGGCGATCACCTGGCGGCCGATTTCCTGGTGAGTGATTTCCCGGCCCCGAAACTGGACCACCGCTTTTACCTTGTCGCCCTGATTCAGGAAGCGCACCGCATTGTTCTTCTTGAACTGGTAGTCATGCTCGTCCACGTTGGGGCGGAACTTGACTTCCTTGATCACGATGCTGCGCTGGTGCTTCTTGGCCTCGTGCGCGCGCTTGCTCTGCTGGTAGAGGAACTTGCCGTAGTCCATGATCCGGCAAACCGGCGGAGTGGCCGTTGGCGCGATCTCTACTAGGTCGAGGGTCTGTTCGCGAGCCCTTTTCAGGGCTTCGAACGGCGGCATGATCCCGAGTTGCTCTCCATCGTCCCCGATCACTCGGACCTCGCGGGCCCGAATCCGGTCATTGATGCGTACAAACTTGTCAGCGATAGGCCAATTCCTCCTTCAATTCCCGGGGGACGGGTGAGACTGAACAGTATACCATGACCGGTTTATCAAGAAGGTACTGGAGGAGGGGCCGGATCGTCTGACACCTTGCGCGCTGCCATGTCCTGCACCCAGTGGACGAAGTCCTCGACCCGGCGGGCGCCCACGTCGCCATGCTTGCGATGGCGTACGCTGACCGAGGCGTTCTGGGCTTCCCGGTCCCCCACCACCAGCATGTAAGGCGTCTTTTGAAGCTGGTGCTCGCGGATCTTCAGATTCACCTTTTCGTTGCGGTCGTCCAGGCGGACGCGCAGACCAGCGGCCTGCAGTTGCTCCACCACCTGCTTGGCGTAGGCCACGTGGCGCTCGCTGATCGGCAGGACCACCGCCTGCAGCGGGGCCAGCCACAGGGGGAAGGCTCCGGCGTAGTGCTCGACAAGAATAGCGAAAAACCGCTCCACGGACCCGTACAGCGCCCGATGGACCATCAGCGGCTGATGCTTCTTGCCGTCCTCGGCGATGTATTCGAGGCCAAAGCGCCGCGGCAGGGTGAAATCGAATTGCACCGTAGATAGCTGCCACTTTCGCCCGATGGCATCGGTGAGCTTGACGTCGATCTTCGGCCCATAGAAAGCCGCTTCGTCCGGAATGATCTTGTATTCCAGCCCGCGCGACTCGATGGCTTCCTTCAGCGAAGTCTCCGCCAAGGCCCACTGGTCGGCGGTGCCGTCGTATTTCCCGCTTACGCCGCCGTCCCAGGTTGATAGCTCGACCACTGGAGTGCCGAATCCAAAGGTCTGAAACACCGCCTGGGCGAAGTCGATGCAGCCGATCACTTCGTCCTTGATCTGCTCGGGAGTACAGATAATGTGGGCGTCGTCCTGAGTGAAGCCCCGCACGCGCAACAGGCCGTGCATCACGCCGCTGCGCTCGTAACGGTACACGGTCCCCAACTCGCCCAAGCGCACGGGCAGGTCGCGATAGCTGCGCAGGCGGTCCTTGAAGATCAGGATGTGGCCCGGGCAGTTCATGGGTTTCACCTGATACTCAGCGTCCTCCAGCTCGCAAGCCGGGAACATGTTCTGCCGGTAGAAGTTGGAGTGCCCGGAGGTGATCCACAACTGCAAGCGAGCCAGGTGCGGGGTGATCACCAAGTCGTAGCCGCGGCGGAGATACTCGTCGCGCATCCAATCTTCCATGATCTTGCGTACCAACGCGCCTTTGGGATGCCAGAAAATCAGGCCGGGTCCGGCTTCCTCCTGGACGCTGAACAGGTCCAGTTCGCGGCCCAGTTTGCGATGGTCGCGAGCCTTGGCTTCCTCCAGGCGCTTGAGATGCTCGTCCAGCTCTTTCTGGGTGAAGAAGCTGGTGCCGTAGATGCGCTGCATCTGATGGTTCTTCTCGTCGCCTTTCCAGTAGGCTCCGGCGATGTCCAGCAGCTTGAACGCTTTCAGACGCCCGCTGTGCGGCACGTGCGGACCGCGGCAGAAGTCGATGAAGTTCGGACCCAGCGTGTAGCAGGAAAAGACGTCATCAGCCTTTTCCTCGATCAGCTCGCACTTCATCAACTCGCCCATCTCCTTAAACTTCTTCAGACCCTCGGGCTTGGGGATGAGCACCCGATCGTAGGGCAGATTCTTCTGGGCCAACTCCTGCATCTTGGCTTCGATCTTGGGCAGGTCGTCCGGAGTGAAGCGCTCAGCGCGCTGGAAATCGTAGAAGAAGCCCTCTTCGGTGGGTGGGCCGATGCCCAGCTTGGTTTCCGGAAACAGCTCGAGCACCGCCGCAGCCATCAGGTGCGCGGTCGAGTGGCGATTCACTTCCAGGGCTTCGGGATCCTTGGCGGTAAGGACCTTCAGGGTGCTGTCCTGCTCGATGGGCCGGCCTAGTTCCACAAGGTTGCCGTTGAGGTTGCCGACCACCGCAGCCTCGGCCAGCCTCGGCCCGATCGAGCGCACCACCTCCCCTACTGAAGTCCCCTTCGGGACTTCGCGGCTGCTACCATCGGGAAGAGTCACGCGGACGGTTTCCATGAGTTGGCCTGAAACCTCTTATTCTATCGCGATTCCTCCCGTGTTCAACACGTACGCATCGTGGTACATTTACAGGTACGAGAGGAATACTGAATGACGCGAAGCCTGCCGATGATCGAAGCGCGAAAGAAACTCACTCAACTCCCGGAGCAACTGGAGCGGCACCCGGGTACGCTCACCGTCACGCGGCGCGGCAAGCCCGTGCTGGCAGTAATGCATTGGGAGCTGTACGAGACGATCATGGAGACGATGGAGATCCTCGGAGATGCGGAGTTGATGGCCAGCTTGCGGAAGAGCATCAAACAGATGCGCGAGGGCAAGTTCATTCCATGGGAAACGGCTCGCCGCGAGCTGCTTAAGTGACCTTCGAAGTCGGATTCACACCCGAGGCGCTAGCCATGATCCGCGAGATTCGTGATCGGCGGATCAGGGGACAACTTCTGGATCGCGCCAGCAAGCTCAGTGAGGATCCTGAGAAACAAGGCAAACCCTTAGGTGACGAACTGGCAGGATTCCGGAGCGTCCGGTCTGTGGGGCAAAGATATCGGATCATCTACAGGGTTGACCACGGCAAGGTAGTCGTCGTCGTCGTGGCTGTGGGAATCCGCAGAGCTGGAAGCAGGGACGATGTCTACGAGGTAGCCAAGAAGCTGCTGCGCTGGCAGATCCTCCCATGAGCCTTCCACCCTTCGAGATCCTCGAGCACACCGCGGACATCGGAGTCCGGGCGCGCGGGCCGAGCTTGGCAGCGCTGTTCGAGAACGCCGCGGCGGGTTTGCTTGACGTGGCTTTCGACGCTGGAGCAGTCCAAACGCGGGAGAGCCGCACGCTGACCGCCGACGGCCCCGACCGCGAGACCCTGCTGGTGGCCTGGCTGGATGAAATCCTGTGGCTCGTGGACGGCGAAGGCTGGCTCCCGGCCCGCATCGAAGTTCACCAGATCTCAGAGACCCGCGTGACCGGGGTTGCCCGCGGCGAACCGCGGGATCCTTCCCGTCACCTGATGCGAATGATCGTGAAGGCGATTACCCTTCACCAGCTCTCGGTCCGCGAAGAGAAAGGCGCTTGGGTCGCGGAGGTCTACCTGGACATATGATCTTCAAAGGCCAGATCCGCAAGGTGGACGATTATCGCTGGCTGATTCCCGGGCACATTCGCCCCGGCACGCTTAGCGATGCATTGATCTACACCACTGAGGAGATGCTGGACGCCATTCTTCAGGATCTCTCGCTGGAGCAAGCCATCAACGTCGCTTGCCTGCCGGGAATCGTCGGACGGTCGCTGGCTATGCCTGACATCCATCAAGGCTACGGCTTTCCCATCGGCGGCGTGGCAGCGATGGATTTCGAGCACGGCGTAGTCTCGCCCGGCGGCGTGGGGTTCGACATCAACTGTGGCGTGCGTCTACTGGGCTGTGCGCTCACGGAAGACGACGTGCGGCCCCGCCTCAAGGAATTGGTGGACCAGGTTTTTCGCGACGTGCCCTGCGGCGTGGGGGGACACGGCAACGTCAAGCTCACCGCCGCTGATCTGGAACATCTGCTGGCTCAAGGCGCGCCCTGGATGGTTGCCCACGGATACGGCGGTGGCGAGGATGCCCGCTTCGCCGAATCCGGCGGAGTGCTGCGCGAGGCTGATCCCACCCAAGTGTCTCAGCGCGCCAAGCAACGCGGCTTGGGACAAGTCGGCACGCTTGGCAGCGGCAACCATTTCCTCGAAATCCAGTTCGTGCAACGGGTCTTCGATGCCGCTTCGGCTGAGGCCCTGGGCCTTGCCGAGGGCCAAGTCGTCGTACTGATCCATACGGGATCCCGCGGGCTCGGCCACCAGGTCTGCACCGACTCCGTGAAAGTGATGGGCGGGGCGATGCGCAAGTACAACATCGAGCTGCCCGACCGCCAACTGGCTTGTGTGCCCATCCAGTCGCCGGAAGGCAAGGCCTACCTGGGAGCGATGAACGCGGCGGCCAATTTTGCCTGGGCCAATCGTCAGGGCATCACCCATTTCACCCGCAAAGCCATCCAGAAGGTGTTCGGCGACGGGACTGCGGTGCGCGTGATCTACGACGTTGCTCACAACATTGCCAAGCGCGAGCGCTACGTTGTGGATCGGCAGGAGCGCGACCTGCTGGTTCATCGGAAGGGCGCCACGCGGGCCTTCCCCGCCGGGCACCCGGAGATCCCCGACCGCTATCGCCACGTCGGACAGCCCGTACTGATCCCCGGCAGTATGGGGACGGCGTCCTACGTGCTGGTCGGCGCCGAAGGAGCGATGCGGGAAAGTTTCGGCAGCGTTTGCCACGGCGCAGGACGCATGCTCAGCCGCACGGCGGCCAAGAAGGGCCGCAACGTCGAAAGTGTCCGGAAGGCGCTCGAAGCCCAAGGCATCCTGGTGCGCAGTGAGACCCGCGACGGCATCCTCGAAGAAGTTCCCGAAGCCTACAAAGACGTGGACGCAGTGATTGACGTGGTCCACAACGCGGGCTTGGCGCGCAAGGTCGCCAGATTGCGGCCCATGGGCGTGATCAAGGGGTAGGTTGACAGCCGCCTCGTTGATATATATCATCGGTAGATACCATGGTTAAGACGGGAATCGCCAGGATCTTCAAGCACGGGCGGAGCCAGGCGGTGCGCCTGCCGCAGGCCTTCCGACTGCCCGGGGATCGCGTCCGCGTGCGGCGAATGAGCCAGGGCATTCTGCTTGAGCCAATGGCCTCGGACATCGGCGCCTGGTTTGCGGAGCTCGATAAGTTCTCCAACGTCCCCTTCATGGAAGACGGCAGGCGCCAACCCTTGATGCCCAAGCCGGGGGACCCGTTCGCTTGACCTTCCTGCTGGACACCTCGGCGGTCATCGCGCTCTTGAAGGATCAAACAGGTGTCCGCCGGCGGTTTCAGACCGCAGTCTCCCGTGGCGCTTCCCTGGCCGTTTCGACCGTCGTCGTATCTGAACTGATGTATGGCGTGGCCCGCAGCGAACGGCGGCGCGAGAATGCGGAGCGCCTGAGGCTATTTTTTTCCGGAGGGATCAACGTTCTGCCCTTCGACGAAGAAGACGCTGCCATTGCCGGCGAAGTGCGCGCCCAGCTCGAATCCGCGGGGACCCCAATCGGACCTTACGATTTGCTGATCGCCGCGCAAGCCCTGCGGACCGGCGCGACAGTAGTGACCGCCAACGTGCGGGAGTTCGCGCGAGTCCCTGGGCTCGATTGGCAGAACTGGACCGCCAAGTCGCACTGAGACTGTTCCGCTTGGGCTATAATGCGCCCGTCAGAGGAAAGGGGATCTCCGTGATAACTCCGCGAATGATAGTGCCGGCAGTGCTGTTGGCCGTGTGCGCCGCAATCGCCCAACCGGACCCGCAGCAGCGGCGTGGCGGACGGCCAGGCGCGGAACAGGCCAATCCGCAGCAGATCGCGATGCCGGCGCAAGCGACGCAGGCGGCGCGGGGACCGGCGCCGGAAGAGAAGTCGGTCGTCACCAAGCACCAAGGCCGGTTCGGCGGGCAGCAGATGGACTACACGGCCACCGCGGCCACTTACGTCATCCGCGCCGACGACGGAACGCCCAAGGCCACCATGTTCTTCGTCGCCTATACCAAGGATGGCGCTGATGACTCCAAGCTCCCGGTATACTTCGTCTACAACGGCGGCCCAGGCTCGGCTTCTTTCTGGACGCACATGGGGCTG